>QCUP01000012.1 GCA_003208885.1 Prochlorococcus sp. AG-679-K21
TCTAATGCTTGCTGAAGCTGCAAACAATAGAGGAATAAAAGTATGCGTTCAAACTAAGTCTTCTAATGATCCAGCAGGTTCAAAAGCAGATTACGTAATTGAAGCTGATCCCTTAAGGGTAAAAGGGAATAAGGACTTAATTAAAGAGTGCGAATCAATTATTTTTGAAAATGAATGGATTAAAATTGAAAAATTGAATTTAATTGGGTCTAAAAATATTTTTGTACCAAGCCTTGAATCAATTCAACCTTTGGTAGATAGAATATCTCAAAAAATATTAATAGAGAGATTGAACCTTCCATCACCAAGATGGAAAACAATAGAAGAATTTAAAAGTCTTGATGATGAAGAAATTGAATATTGGAATTTTCCTCTGATGATTAAATCTTATAAAGGAGGATATGATGGTAAAGGAAATAGAAAAATCAATACCAAAGAAGATTTAAATTCTTTTTTTGTTGAAACTAATTCAGATGAATGGATAATTGAAGAATGGGTGGATTATAAAAATGAGTTTGCTTTAGTAGGATCAAGAGATTTCGATGGAACAATAAGATTCTTTCCAGTTGTCGAAACATTTCAAAAAAATAATATTTGTGATTGGGTTTTGTCTCCAGCTGAAATTGATTATGATTTGAAAGCTTTTGCAAAAAATATTTTCTCTTCATTAGTAAATGAACTTAATTATGTAGGGGTGATGGGAATTGAATTCTTTTATGGTGATAAAGGATTATTAATTAATGAAATAGCGCCTAGAACTCATAATTCCGCACATTTTTCTATTGAAGCTTGTTCTTCAAGCCAGTTCGATCAATATGTTTGTATATCTTCAGGCATCAAGCCTCCAGAAATAAAAATGCTTTACCATGGATCTTTAATGATAAATTTATTAGGTTTAAATAGAAAATTTCCTTTGTCCATAAAAAAAAGATTAGAATTGTTGTCTCAAATCAGTGGTTCTAATCTCCATTGGTATGGCAAATCTAAAGAAAGTGTTGGACGAAAAATGGCTCACATAACGTTTTTACTAAACGAAGATAATCAGTCAAAAAGAGTTGAAAAATCAAAAGAAATATTGAAAAGGGTAAAAGAGATTTGGCCATCTCCAAATGACTAAAGAAATAAGTTAATATTTACATACTGGATCTTTGGTCAAGTTCTTCTTTATGTGCTCTGATCTGACTCTTTTTCGACTTGAGGAGACTGTCGTGATGTAGACGTAAACCAATCTTGTAATTGGAAACGAAAGCCCACTTTGACTCCTTTTCTGGCTTTTCCAGGTCGATGCATCAGAGAACTGACGGCGATTCGGTGTACCTCTTAAAAGCATGCTATTGCAACAGTTTTTAGGAGGTATTCTATTTCTATATGATAGTTGCCTCCCCACTTTGACTTACCAAAGTACCTAAACAAGATGCCTTGCCAACTTAATACTCTGAAATGAAACAATGTGATGTTTGCAATAAATCAGATAAAGTTCATTACAGAGTTAAATCAATTAAATATAAAACTTGGATATTTTCTTGCAAAGACTGCTGGAATATTATTTCTAAGCAAGAGAAATATTGTTATGGAGGAACAAGAAAGGCTTAATAATATAGATCTACAGATCGCGAAATACACGAATTCATGACTTCGAATCTGCCATTGAAACATGGAATTAATTAATAGCAGGAGGTTGGACTGAAGTTACAGATTTATTTCAAGAATCTGAATGAAGGAACCAGAACAATGTGACTACTTAAAGGAAGAGACATTAACAAGAAAACGAAAAAAAGATTTTATTACTTGTAATCACTTTCGTTAAGGTGCTAACGAGGATTTTGTCACTATGTTAATTTGTCCAATTCGCGAAAAGCTTATTCCACAGGGCGATCACGTAATAAAGAGATGTAAATGTTGGAGAGTAAATATAACGATCTTGGCACCTGAGGCTGCTTAACAAAAAGCTTTTAAAAATAAAATTTATGCTTAAATATCTTTCAGTTCTTATTACCTTCTAAATGCCTTATTCAGAAACTAAAGTAATTATTGGTGGTCTAGCCCATGTCCCAGTACTTATTTTTATTTTTAATTTCATTAAAAATAAATTTGAAGCGAGGGCTCAATCAACTTCTTTTAGTTAATGTCTTTGTCTAATCTTTATTAGAGTTATTTGGCTTTCTTTAAATAGAGATTCTTTTTATTAGCCTGATCTGATGTAAACAACATAACTAATATTGTTCCAATTAAAAATGAAAACATCGTTGTTACCTCTAAAACCGTCACCATCTCACTAGGCAGATAATTTGTAAACATAGTAAAGTCAATCCCTTATTTCAAACGTAGCAACTATTCAAAGTTTGACCATAGGTAATAACTTCATTTATTTGAAGTATTAACATTGATTTTTAAAAAATAGAAAATATCTCACTCAAACAACTATATTCCTACTAATATTTTTATATGAAAATTTCTGACAATTTAACTACTTCAGTCTTAGATCCAAAGACAACCAAAAAAAAATATCCAGAAGCGAGGATAATAGTTCTTGATGATAATTTTAATACTTTTGAAAATGTAGCAAACTCTCTTGTAATAATTATCCCTGGAATAAGTGAAAAAAATCATGGTTACTTGCACTTGAAGTTGATAGGGAAGGGTCGGCAGAAGTATGGAGAGGACCCTACGAACAGGCAGAACTATATCATCAGCAACTTGTCACCAAAGGGTTAAGTATGGCACCAATTGAAAAAATATAAAAAATAGTAATTACTGGGTCAATTTCTTTCTCAGCGTATTAGCGATATAAGAACTACTCACACACTCATTTTTGATCACTAAACACGCTGATTAAAAGCATTTTGGTGTTTTTATTTCATTTTAGATATTAGAGTTGTGATTAGCATACATAACTAATAAGTGGCAATACGTATCTTCATCCACGAAAAAAATACAAATGATATATATTTATGTTGTGTGTAGGAGAATTTTTACTAAAACAGTGGAAACAAGGAAACACTTGTTTTAGTAAAATACTAAAAGATTTCTAGAAATAGAAGTCTTTTTTTTATGTCTTATAGTTTTAAATTGCATATATAAATACTAGTGTTAATTCAAAAAAGTTCATCCAGCACTAAAGAGTAATATGACGAAAAGAATAGTTGTATTTAAATTCTAATATTTCTTTTAGTGAACTCAACTTAAGAAAGATAAATTAGATTTTAATAAAATTCTTAAATTCAAGGTTACCTTTTAGAAGGGTATATGAAATTAATTTCTATTTATATTTTTTACGCTCCTTGGGGAGCATAAGTGTAAACAGGAGTAATCAAACCGCTCCCATCATCATCGTCATCATCATCATTCCAAGGTAAATCACTAAGCATTATTGCACTAGCTATAAATACAGTTATGACTGGCATAAACGGAAAAAATACAGTATTGATCCAAGTAGTAATATCTGTTTCAATCATTACACTATTCCAGGAATGATTTGTCCTGTAGATATGTAAGCTCCTGCTAAGGTAATGACTCCTAAAAGTTCGAATCTGGCATTTAATTTTTCTGCACTTAATTTTTGAGGATAAATATTCATTTGTTGATTTTTATTTTTCATTAAAAAATTTCTGGGATAAGTTGACCTGTTGTGACATATGTTCCAACTAAGATCATGAAATTAATCATTACAGTTCTTTCAACTGCTCTACCAAGAATATCTTTGTTTAAGTTGATAAAGACTTTTGATTATTAAGAACTGTAACATTAATACTACAAAATGTAAAGAGTAATGGTAATAAATTTAAATTGCTGAGTAAATTTTACGTAAATGTTACATTATTGTATAGATTCAAAGGGAACACTGTTTGGTATTTAATTGAAATTTTAATGATTAATAGTTATTATTTTTCATTTTAAAAGTTAAATAAGCAAAGCCGCAAAGCAATAATAAACTTACGGCTCCATAAATAATTGTTTTGCCATACAATTTGAGTCATTTGCAATTTTTTTTGATATTTAAATATAAATTTGTGTAATTAGAAATAACTAATAACAGTAATAGAAATGTATTAGTAGTCATAAAAAGATTATTTAGTTACTCTCTAATGTAGATCAACTGTCAATCATATATTTTTCTTGGTATAGAATTTCTCTTTTGTATTTATCACTTAATTAATTATTTCACTGATATTTCTGAATAATTTTTACTATTTCATCGATAGCTTTTTCTTTTTATTCTTTAGGCTTCATTATTTTATAAATGGTGCAAGTAGTAAGCAATTTATTTTAAATTTCTTATTAAACTTATTGTTTTATTATTTCTGCTTCTTAAATTTGAATGCAAAATAAGAAAGCAATAATACAAAAAGAAAACCAAGATTAATCTCAATCAAACAATACGTAATTTTAGTTAAAGCCGAATCATAGCAAAATCGTATTTGCGGCAAGTGTTGAGGTATGTGCCTTATTTATCAGTTGAAGTTTCAATATCTTCATAAAGAGTTTTAGTTGATCTACTAAATCCATTAGCTCTTAGGTATGCTTGGGACTCTCTAAATTTTTCTGCTAGTCTTTGCGCGTATGGAGTACTTATTGAAGATTGAGTCATAATATTTAATTTGCAATTACATCCATAATGCAAATTAATTGAATAACTGAAAAGTGATCAACCGTACAAAAATGAAAATTTAGGACTTTTTACTTAGTTGAAATAATTAGTGAAATTCAAGAGAAGATTGTGAAGACTGCATAATTAATTAGAATCATCTCTGAATTTAATTGAACGAATCCAGGAATAGTATCTAGATTTTCTATTTCGTTGCTCTTTAAAAATTAATCTATCTGCGGTCTGCGACGGTGATTCTCCCTTCTTAATATCGGTCGACATAGCAATACCAAATCCACTCGCCTCAATTTTAGGAGTTCCTCCTTCAAGATAAAAGAGGAAGGACCAACCTTTATTCCACATAAGATTAAAGGGATTTTGAGGCATGAATTTATTTATAATTAATACATAAATAATAATTTCAATATAAAATCTTTTAATGTATTTACTAATACATCTGGAAATAGTTTCAAAAAAAAAGGAGCTAATTACTTCTTTTTTTGATAACCTTTGAATCCCTTTTTTATGTTGAAATTTTTATTTTCCATAAAATGCTAAGTTGTTTTTATCCAGAACATGAAAAGGCGCCTGCAAGAATATTTTTAAAAATCGGTGCTTGACCTAATGTATATAAGAAGAAGGTTGATGATGCAAGATAAATGACTATTTTATAATCTTTGTTGAGTTTTAGATTTAAGAGTTTTGTAAATGCTAAGTTCATTTAATTATTATTTCTGAGATAATAATAGACCCATAAGAAAAATATTACGCATCAAAATTTACCAAAAATTAATTTTATTGTTGCGGTAATTGGATGGCATTTTTTATTTGTTCAAATTCATTTTTAGAAACGACTCTTATTTTGTAATTTGGATATCTTCTTTTCCACCAGTTGTTTATTGATATTGCAATTCCATCCAAGTCTTCTGTACAGATATGTACCCAAATAATTTTATCTTGATCTTGCTTAAAAAATTCCCAATTCGTAGGTGAATTCATTTAATAAAGTAAATAATTAAACTTATAAAAGAACTTCCTACCAGTAGCAGGACCATTAATAAAGCTATTAGCTTTGCTAGACCCATAAAGATAAATTCGAATCTCCTGTTGATCTCTGCATCCAATGAATTTTCCAAACATCACCAACTTTTTTAAAAATAGAAGTAACTGTTGGCAGATCATCATTAGGAGTCCCTTTATATCTGAATTTTGAACCAAGAGTGAAAATGCACATTGCGATATTATCACTTAGAAATTCGAATCGGTGTATTTTTGTTATTTCTGCTTTTTCTTGTACTACATCCCCAGATTTCATCATTTCTTCAAATCCTTTTGCACTTATAGGATTACCACTTGGTCTGATAAATAAAAAATCGGGAGTTGCATTGTTCATGAAAAAAGAACCCATTTTTTCTGGCGATGCGAGCTCATCTAACAATGAAATAATTTTTTCTTTATCAGTCATTAGAAATGTTAGTTTTATTTATTTATTTTAGACAGACTGTCAATAATCTATTTAGTTTTAATCATTGTAAATATCTATCGTCAAACAAACTTATTAATTAAGTATTAACTTGCCGTATCTTCTTGGGCCCATTCTTTATGTTTTTGTTCTAGATCTGTAACTGAATCCCTTTGATAAGTTAATTTTAAATGATTATGAGCTAGCTGATCTTTAGCTACCGTCATATCGTTTGAAAAGAAATTCAATGGCTCTACTTTCATATCTTTTTTAGCTTCCATAGTTTCTTCAATTATTAAATTAGATAATATATTTCTAAAATGTTTTTATAAGAAACCTCAGAAATTTAATCTTTTATTTGGATTTGCTTTACAGATTTCGAAGAAATTACTTATTTAGATGGGGTTAAGATTTGAGTTGGAAGCCAACTGGGTTTATCCATAATCCATTTCTCTCTGTCTTCATATTTAACTGTCCATAAAAGAAATGAAGATATTTGCTTTAAAGATACTCCAACTATGAATCTTGTTCTTGGACTGATAGTAATAAATCCAACCATTAAAATTAATAAAATTAATCTAAAAATAGTTTTAAACATTTAAAAATATTATGGATTAAATTAGGAAATTTTTCATTTAAGCCAAATACTAGCAACATTAGTATTCATATCTGTACCATTTTTTTTAAAGATATAAAAATGTTTTTATTATTTAGCCTCCACAAAAAAGAAAAAAGGATTGACTACTGACTTTAGTAATCAACTTCTTAATTTGGTTATGTGTAATAGTAAACAACTGGCTGCTTATATCAATCTAATGAAATTCTCTGGTGGACTATCGATCATTTCTAATTCCTCGGTTTGAATAGCTGAAACTTAGTATGAATAAGTTTTTTGTATGTGCGTAAATATGCTGATTTATTCAAACAATATTTGCAAGCTTACCTACTTAAATAAATCCAGGAATTATCCATCCAAAAAAACTATAATTAATAACTAAGGCCAATAGACCAACCATGGCTAACCTTCCATTGGTTATTTCGGCATTTTTCCAATAGCTTTTTCTGTTGTTCATTTTAGGGGATTTTTGGGTATCAAATAAATTGGGCTCTAAAGGCTCTTGTAATCTTTTTATGGTGTAAAGCGTAAATTGTAATGTTATAGCTATAACTACAATTATAAAACCAGTAAGTGGGCTCATTAGATTAAACGAATCCAGGTATGATTTGACCAGTTGTTAAGTAAGCTCCAACAGCCGCGATAAACCCAATCATCGCAAATCTCCCATTAAGTTTTTCAGCAACAATTTTTTCTTTTTCAACAGATTTAATTTTTGACATTATTAGAGGTGGAATTATTAACTAATGTAACACAAAATTTACGTAATGTAATAAAAAGACTGAAAAAGTGATTATTTCTAGTTATTTAGGCACATATTTGTTACATAAACGTCTATAAATAGTCTATTAGATTTATAAATAAAAAATTTTTTCTCCAAACTGTATTTATTGGTTAGTTATTTTTGTTTACTTGAGGTAAGTAAAACTTGTTCCCAAGAGTGTAGCCAATAGACATTAATACTAAACCTATCAGTTGCGGTAGATGTGCATTTGCTAAAGAAATTTTATCCATTATTTAAACTAGTTAAAAAACCATAATAGTTAATAATTATTTATTCTGTAGTCTTTTATGAAATTTATGAAAATTGGAAAGCTTAATAATCGATTTCGCCTGATTCTTTTAATGAATTAACAATTCTCTCATTTTCAGTTTTTAAATTTTCTAATGCTGATTTAGTAAATTGTTCTTTAGCTTCAAATTTTGCTGAGCGGATTATTTTTTTATTAGGCCATTTCTTATTTTGCTCTTGCTTCATTTTAAATTTGTCTCTTTGTAAATATTAAAAGAAAGAGTTTTTTATTAAAGTATGAATTTTTACAAAACATTAGTTATTAATTATTATTCATAAACTTTTTTTAATTATTTAGCTAACGATTCTAATCAAAAAATTTAAGTTGAAAATATCATTAAAATTTGTTTTAGGTTCTTTTTGAATAATTTAAATTGCTCAATCTTTTGGAAGCCTCAACCAACCGCTAGTCCATTTTGATTTTAGAGTTAACCAAGAAATCCTTTTAATATCTTTTTTGTTTTTTGTTGGGAATAGATCTACCCATCTTTTGTCATTTTTACCACCATAGGCCTTTACTTGATAATGACGATTTCCTTCGATTGTTTTTGGTGCTGTCCAGCAATTCGTGGGAGGCCATTTCATATATTAATTTTCAAAAAAAATTTTTTATAACGTGCTATTGCCTGTTAAAACTAAACCATAGTATGCAATAGTTCCAAGAATCAAAACTATACCCAATACTCGAATAATCATTTTTTAATAATAATTAATTTTGAATAATATTAAAAATTAATCAATGAGTAAAATAATTGTATTATTTTTTAATCTTATGAATTGTTAAATAATTATTTTCTCATTTCTCGTTCTTTTTGTGATTCCTAGCCATTGAGTGGCATGATTCTGGATGCCATTCATGTTGGATTCTTGCAATAAAATCATAAATAAAAGAATCAGGACATCCCGTTATTTCTTGAAGCTCAGAAAGTTCCCCTTTAATAAATTCATAAACACTTGAAACTATTCCAATATTTTGTTCATGAGAAGGTTCCCAAGTTTGAAATTCCTTTTTCATGTATTTTTTTTTTCTTTTTTCTTATCTTCTATAATATCGTAATAAATAATATCTCCATAGTCGGCATCTGAACAACATATATCTCCATATATTTCATCTAATAAATCATAAGCATCTGCAAAGTTTGAAAAAGTTTGCGATGTAACATCATCTTCTTTTCCATCAATTCTTACAATTTTATAATTCATAAAAAAGATCTCTCAAACTAATCTAAATTTACTATGAAGCTTAAATTTATTATTTAAGAGCTTTAGGGTATAGCTTCCCAATCTTGTCTTTTTGTTTTTCTAATTTTTTTTTCTTATAATTTTCTGACAAAATTCTTCTAATTAGTAATTGTGGGATTAGCCATATCAATGCTATTGCTACAGCCATAAAAACAGGATTACGCCAAGTAAGTCTAATTATTTCTTGAGTAAATTCTTGATTTAAGATCTCCATGAATTAATCTTCTGAAAGTAATTCATTATTTGGAAATTTATCTTTAATTTTTAAAAGATATTCTTGTAAATTTTCTTTGTTATCGGAACACATTTTTTCTAATGACCTTTCCATAAATTGGTTTAAACCTTTACCCTCCAATCCTAAAGACTTTGTTCCAGAGGCATACATCATTACTAATAATACTTTTGCTTCATTCTCAGTCATCCAAGCATGCGATGCTATTAATCTATAAATTCTGTCTAATGGACTTTTGCTTTCTGACATTTTTGGATTATAACTAAAATCCTTTCCATTACACTAAATAAATAAATAATTATTTTTATATTTTAAGGCTTCAGAAACTATAATATTTGAAATTATCTAAAAATATGTCTACTTACCTCATAACTGGCTCAAATAGAGGTATTGGATTGGAATTATGTAAACAAATTGTTGAGAGAGGAGATGATGTAATAGCTACCTGTAGAGAGGCTTCTTCAGATTTAAAAAACTTAGGTGTAAGAATTGAAGAAGATATAGATATTTCTTCAGAGGATTCAATCAATAATTTAAGACAAGCATTATCAGGGGTCGAATTAGATTGTTTAATTCATAATGCAGGAATTTATGAATTTAATTCGATTGATAATTTTGATCATGAAAGTATTATTCGTCAATTTGTAGTAAACGCTTTAAGTCCTCTTTCTATGACTAATTCACTGAAAGGTCTTTTAAAAAAGTATTCAAAGATTGGTTTTATCACGAGCAGAATGGGATCTATTGGTGATAATTCGTCCGGTAGTTCCTATGGTTATAGGATGTCTAAAGTGGCTTTATCCATGGCAGCGAAATCACTTTCAAGAGATTTGTTAAAAGAAGATATTTATGTTGCTATTTTGCATCCAGGCTTAGTAAGAACTCGTATGACTGGATTTACAAAAAATGGTATATCTACAGAAGAATCCGCAAATGGACTCTTAAAACGTATCGACTCTCTTAATAAAAATAATACTGGGACTTTTTGGCATACTAATGGAGATATTTTGCCTTGGTAGATTTAATTTATTTACTTGAATTCTGGCTTATAAAAAATGATTTGTTAAAAAAGCTTTAAATTTTAATATATTTAGTTTCTTTATTTAAGCATCTTGGTTATCTTTAGGAAAATATTAGTAAAGGAGGTGATTCATTGTCGTATCTACCGAAAATTACGGTTAACAAAGAGACCGTGAAATCAGTATCTACAACCTGTTCATTGGTCTCTTATTCTTTAATAAAGAAGAAAGGTTTTATTATTAATAGATTTATATAAAAATAATCTGAACAATTATTAAAAGCTCTGTTTCTTATGAAGTGACAGGGCTTTTTTATTTGCTTAGTAAATTAAAAAGTTTATTTATTAATTCCTTTCTTTTTAAGATTGTTTTTTCTCCATACTGTTTATCCTCCTCCCTTAAAATTGACTGACCCTTTGGACCTAATCCTTTGGTTATAAATAATTTATCCTCATTTATCCATCTTTCGGTCATTTCCTTATTTAACTCGACATGGAATTGTAAACCGTAAGCTAAATCCCCAATCTTAAAAAATTGCTCTTTACAACGCATACTACTGGCTATGAGTTCGGCATTTTTTGGTAATAAAATCCTATCGCCATGCCAATGCAGGACATGAAAAGGAGTTTCACAAAATTTCTTTAAGTCATTATTTGATTGATTAAAAAAAACTTGAGACCATCCAATTTCTGGTAAAGGTTTAGGAGGAAAGCCTTGTTTTAAAATTTCGACATCTCCTCCTGCTGCGTTTGCTAATAACTGAGCTCCTAAGCAAACTCCGATAATACTTGTCTTTTTTTTCAATTCTAACTTTATAAAATCGCTTTCTTTTTTTAGCCATGGATATTTTGTGCTCCCAATATCTTTGACTCCCATTGGTCCACCCATTATTAAAAGTAAATCGTCTTTATTAGTTTTAGGTAGGCTATTACCTTGGTCCAGACGGATGATTTCTATATTCATCTTCCTCTCCTTAGCTATCTGATAAAAAAGCCCTGGTCCTTCGATTTCTAAATGTTGTAAAACTAATAACCTTTTCATTTGAAATTTTTAATCAGAAGTCAATTTACAAATTTTATTTACGACATAATTAAAAAATTAATTAATGCTGTTTATTTTGTTTTCCCAAAATATATCAAAGCTAAAAAAGAAATTGTACTTAAGATTGCTATTAAATACCAACCTGACGAAGAGTTGCTAGAAAGTTCTGACATTTATTATGGGGATTTTTCTGAAGAGTTAACTATTTGGGAAAAAATTAGTAATGAGGCTAATAAAAATATTAAAAGTATATATGTGATGTTCATTTATAGAAATATACTTACGATGAGAAAAATAATTCCAATAACTACAGCAACGATTGCCCCATCAACTAATAAGTCTTTCCATGTGTAGCTATTTAGCATTTTTAATTTATCCTCCTCACTCATTAAATTCTTAAGCCATGTCCAGTCCAAAATTTGCGTTAAAGCTATAGCAAATACCAAATGCCCAACCAAAATACCAATTAGGTCAATACGAGATATTTCTTTAGTAAAACTTGTGATACTAAAAATTTCCACTATTTTTTATTTTTATTAGAAAGAGCGCCACCTTCCTCTTTATACTTGTCCCAAGCTTCACTTATTTTTGCTTTTGAAAAACTTTCTTTACTTTCTTTCAATTTGTTTTTTAGCCCATTAAAACTATTCGAAAGCTCTTTTTTTGTTGGCTCATCAAGAAATTTTGAAGTTAATTTCCATAGATACCAGCTACTAGCAGCGAGTAGAATTAATCCTAATAATTGCATATGATTAGTTTTTTATCATCCTACAACTATTTACATGGAAACGATATTCTCAAACTGAAAAAAATTAGAATTTATGTTTTAAATGATAAAAATTTTTCTTTAAAACTTTAACCAGTGAAAAAATATTCTTTCTAACAACCATATGGTTAATCCACCTTCAATAAAAGCTAGCCAATACATTCCATAATCTGAAAAACCCATCTGCTCTTTAACCGTACTTATTATTTTTTTATGAGCTTGAATGAGATCTTTCATTTATAATTAAATATTTAAAGAATTAAAATCTTTGGATCTCTTCCATCAAAAAACCTTTTCCGTAACAGCAAAGACAAGTTCGGGCTTCGTCTAGTGAGATTCTTAAGTAACCTACACCATTACATTTGATGCAATTAGTCTTGGTTTTAGAATAGATCTTGCAGTTGAGTTTAGCAGCTCTATTCAAAAAAGAAACAGTTTCTTTGCGGCCATTGGCTTTATCTGCTTTATTTAAAAGCTTTTTGTAATTTACTTTTAATTCTTTTATGGTCATGGGTTCAAAAGTGGATTGATTACATTGGGGATTGATTGGATAGAAAATATTAAGTATTTTCTAGGAAATTCAAAATGAATATATCTTTAATCTCAACGTGAGATTTTTTTAATATAACTACTATTAATTACTACCGTTACTTTTAAAACTAGATTTTATAGGATTTAATAGAAAATTTATATTTTCAATTTTCAAGTTACTTAGATATCCTTAAAGTAAATTAAATTTAGTTTGAATTTGCATAAAGTTATTTTGGACTTTATTTAAAAAAAATCATTACTGGAATATCTTAATTTTAAAAATAATAAAATTATTAAGCAGCTCTATGGGAACCGCTTGGCCTTTTAAGACTTTTTAATAAGCGATCATTTTCTTCAGTAAGAATATCAAGATTTGATTTTTTAAAATCTTTTAGCATCTCGGATGATTGTTTTTTAATTATTTTTTCAATCATTGAATTTGAAAAATATATTAAATTAAATTTGATCTTATCGTTCCCAAAAAAATTCCGCGTGACATTTTTTACAAAAAAACCTTATATTTTATTTCGCACATAGAAAAGTGAATTAAATCTACAACTTGTGGAAAAACCTGTTGAAAAATGCTTAAAAAGTGGATAACTCACGGGGATCAAGATAAAAACAGGGTTTTTTGGCCTATTTTCTGAGTATTAATACTGCATCAATAAAATATTAAATGTAGTTTAATAATCAATAAAACTTACTGAAACAACAATGGGATCATTCCTTTTCTATAAAAAAGATATTTTTATAAATAAAATTTTTTGGTCGTAAATTAAATACTTTTTTATTTGCAACATGTTTCAAAATGAAAATTTTCTTAAAGGAAAATTTTACAACTTTTATTTTTTAAAAAAATACTCATTAAAAGTTTGCAAAAAAAATCATGCTAATTCGGTTTTCTCTCTGGTTTAATTTTTCACATTCAAAATCAATCTAATAGATTAAGTCATATTCAAAAATTAAAAATGACAGAAGAAAAAACAGATTCTAAGAAATGCAGTGGAAAGAAAAAAATCATGTTTGCTTATGGTTTTATTCAACTTGGTTCTAGTTTCGTATCTGCAGTAGCTTTAGCTGCAATAGCTTTTGGATTTTGCTCTATTAAAAAGGAATCTAAAGTATTTAATAATTGTGTAACTGAAATTGTAGAAAATGGTAGTACTAATGCAGAGGCAGTTAGATACTGCAACGGTGGCAATTAAATTAGTTTAATCAAATGAACTCTACTCATGGTTTTCTACTTGACTCTTTAAAAGAGGAACCAATTGGTGAGACAGTTCATTTTGTTTGGTACATAACAGATATTGGTATTGCTGCTCTTTTCAAGGGAAATGAAATTCTTAAGTCTTATAGCGTAAATGTTGAAAAAGAGGCAAGAGATATAAGCCTTGATATCAGTAAGGAAGTGAAAGAATTTTGTGAAATTGAGGATAAAAAACTTTTTATTTTTTATTCCTGAAGTAATTAGTTTGATCAATAAGATGGTTCTAAATTATAAGCTGACTCTTTGACACTCTTTTCACTAATTATCTCAAATGTAAGTTCCTCATTTAAGGCATTAATGTAGGAAGTATAGAGTTTGCCCCAAACGAATTCAAACTCATCCTTACTAAGGTTTTTAAAAAGAATTTCTCCTTTAAAATAAATGTGATAAGAATCAAACATCATGGAAAATTTTTTCTAACCTTTTTTAACGCAGTTAGATATGTCTGACGTATTGATGGCTACTAAAAGAAAATTTAGAAAAAACTTCTAAATTCTTTTTTAATCAATGCGAGTATTCATTTTTTCCTTCTTAAATAAAGACACAGTTTCATCAAGATCTAAACAAGGTTGAATATTAATATCCATAAGTCTTCTCCATGGATGCCATTGTTTCCAAATTGTTTCTAATGAATCTGCACTAACAACGGAATGACCAATGCCATTTTGGATCATAAAAATCCATGAATGAACTTCATAGTTCTCAGGTCTATTTTGAGGACCTCCCGATTCATACCAATTAATAAGCATTTCTCCTCCTTCTTCTTGATCTTCACCGTCAGCAAATTCATAAGAAATTAAATATCTTTGCATGTAATTTAAAATTTTCAGTATTTTAGCTTGATAATACAATATTGCGTTTCAATTATTTGATTGCTAAAAATCTAATAGAATTGAATGTTACCAATGATCCTAAGAATTGAAAAAATCAAAAAGAATATTTTAAGTAATGTTTTATTTATAAATAAAACTATTTTTGAGTATTTTCAAAAACATGATCTTTTTGTCTGATGTGAATCATGTAAAATTTTGACTTAAATTTTTTCTGACTAAGATCTATAATATTTAGAGAATTTACATAGTTGATAAAAAGTTTATGAGTAGTAAGTCAAATAATTCTAATCCAACTGGAAAACTTGATTATGAGGAGATTCTTGAGGAGGAAATAATTAATTCATATGAAAGTAAGTTTGAAGCTAAATCTGATATCAATAATAAAAACAAAAGGTTTTACAGACTTCAAAGAACCCCTCTTGAAGTGATAAATAGATTATTTTTCTTTTTCTTTGTTGGAAGTTTTATCTTCTCATTCTTTTTAGCTTATTCAGAAAATAAAGTCTGGTTCATTATTTATTTAATTAGTGCATTCTCATGTATTTTTTATACTCCAAATAGAAAAGCCCTTAAGGAATTAATAGCAGCCTGGCCTAACATTGAAGATCTTATTAAAGGAAGAAGCTTGTGGAGAAAGGATAAGTAAATAATGAATCCAATTAATTCTTTTAAAAAGTGGTTATTAAATATTCTTGTTCCTTATATTGAGGGATCTAAAAAGAAAAAGGAGAAAAAATAGTAATGAATGCGGTTGGTTTAGGAATAATAATTGAACTTTTTTTGTTAATTGGAGTTGTGTTTTGGATAAGAAATTTGAAAACTAGTCTGAATAGACAACCCTCTCTATCAAAGAAGATAATCAAAAATCTAAAGTTTTGAAATTTTTAAATAAAAATTTGTTTTAGAAAGATCTATTCGTTCAGGAAAATTAGTTTTCTTTTTGCTCTCACTTTGCATTAGAAATCTATTAGAACATTGGAATAGTTTTTAAAAAGATGACTTTTACAGCTCAAGGCCTTGCTCCTATAACAAATCCATTAAATAGTGTTTTAGTGGAAAAGAAACTTATAAATGTTGATCAGAAATTTATTCAACTCGTTTCTTTAGCTGAGGGTTTACCTAGAACTGAAGTCCTTGAGAGTGGTAAAAATTATTGGAGAGGTGTTTGTAGAAGTGCAATTTTTAGATTTCCAGATGATCTTGAGATTTTAAAACTAGATGCAAGGAGTTATGTTGATAGATCCAAAGGGATAATTCAAATCAGATCAGCGGCAAGATTAGGTCAATCAGACTTAGGTGTTAATTTAAGAAGAGTAGAATATTTATTTAATCAATTAGAGAAAATTTAATTAGGTAATTAGTCTGATTTATATTTAGTTAAGGTTCTTTTTACTTTATAGATGTGCTTTAATTCGAAAGAATATTTGAACAGCCATGGTGAAAATAATTTTAGTTGCGATTATTGTCGCTTTAGTATATTCTCAGCCTGATCTACGTTTGACCGTAGCCGATTGGTTGAGATCAGCTTCTGATTTTTTAATTGAGTCAGTAAAAGTAAAGCAGTAAAAATTGTTTTGAGAGATTTAAATTACACCTGAAACAGAAAGCATTTGTTTAATGCATAAAGCGACAAAAATAAATATTAATATCCGACTAAATATGTATTTCACAAAATTAATAAATTCTTTTAGATACATAATAGAAAAATATTGTGAAATTTTTGAATAGTTAACGATAATAAGAGATATGAAGCTTAGATTATTTGAGTTCTATTTTATTAAAGACTACTTAAGACCTTGGTTTGGTCTTATTTATTCTTTATTCTTTCTGTTTTTTTTAGGTGCTATTGGGTATCGAATTACAGAGGGATGGGATTGGGGTGATTGCTTATGGATGGTTCTGATCACAATAACCACTATTGGTTTTGGAGAAGTTCAAACTTTAAGTCCTGAAGGAAGAATTATCACTGTTCTTATAATCGTTGGTGGATTAATTTTTATTCAATTTACCTTTCAAAAAGCTGTTAGATTATTTGAATCCGGCTATTTTCAAAGAGTAAACGAATTACGTTTTAAAAGAATTCTAAGAAAAATGGAAAATCATGTAATTTTGTGCGGATACGGGAGGGTTGGTCAGGAAATATCTAATCAAATAAAAACACAAAATATTCCTATTATTGTTGTAGAAAGCGATGAAGATAGAAAAAAGATTGCTGAAGATAATGGTTTAGAAGTGCTTTGTGCTGATGCAACTCTTGATGAGACTTTAAAGTTAGCTGGATTAGATAAATGTAAAAGTTTGGTTGTTACCTTGCCTAATGATGCTGCTAATTTATATGTTGTCTTAAGTGCTAAAGGGATAAGAAGTTCAATAAGAGTTATCGCTAGAGCAGGAACTGAAGAAGCTGCGAGTAAATTGAGATTAGCTGGAGCGAGTATTGTTGTTAGTCCTTATATAGCAGCAGGAAGAGCTATGGCGTCAATGGCTTTAAGACCAATAGCGATTGACTTCTTAGATTTATTGGCGGGAAGTGAATGTGAAATTGAAGAATTTGAATTAAGTAATGATATTAGCCTATTTGAAACTGCAGAAAAGATAACTCTTTTAGAGCTTGGAATAGGTAAAAAGAGCGGAGCAAAAATATTGGCAATAAAAGAAGATGAAAAGTTAATAACTAATCCAGGAGGTGATTTTTTACTTCAGCCAGGTCAGGTATTAATAGCCTTTGGTAGTAAGGAACAACTAACTACCCTTAATGGACTTTTAGGAAATCTTGTGGTTTCAGTTGAGCTCTTGAAATAGATACATCAAGAATATTTGAATTTAACAAAATAATTTGATGTATATATCTTTCAATTTTTAAATTAATTTAAGGCCGTAAATTATCTTTTAATTAACAAACTTAGTTTTCATTTCATAATGGGTATTTTTAAGAAATTTCTCATTCTTTCTTCTGCATTTTCATTAATACTTTCTCCTTCTGCGATGGCTTCAAAAAGATTGAGTGGAGCTGGTGCATCATTTCCTTCGAAAATTTATACCAGGTGGTTTTTTGACTTAGCAAAATCTGGAGGTCCTAGAGTTAATTATCAAGCAGTAGGTTCTGGGTCTGGCAGAAAAGCCTTTATAGATGAAACTGTAAATTTTGGTGCATCAGATGATCCCATGAAAGATTCTGATATAGAGAAAGTTAAAAGAGGACTTGTTCAAATACCGATGGTAGGCGGAACAATTGCTTTTGGATATAACTACGATTGCGATTTGAAACTTACTCAAGAGCAAGCAGTACAAGTTGCATTGGGTATGATTAAAAACTGGAAAGAATTAGGCTGTAAATCAGGTAAGTTAACTTGGGCACATCGTTCTGATGGCTCAGGCACGACTAAAGCTTTTACAAATTCTATGGAGGCTTTCTCTAAAACCTGGAATTTAGGTACTGGTAAATCTGTTAAATGGCCTTCGGGAGTTGGAGCAAAAGGCAATTCTGGTGTTGCAGGTGTTATTCAAAACACACCAGGCGCAATTGGTTATGTAAACCAGTCATACATTAAAGGTAATGTTAAGGCTGCTGCACTTCAAAATCTTTCTGGTGAATTCGTTACCCCCAATACTGAATCAGGAGCAATAGCTTTAAATGGAATAAATCTTGATAAGAACTTGGCCGGTAAAAATCCAAATCCTTCTGCTAAGGGAGCTTATCCAATAGCAACCTTGACTTGGATACTTGCTTATGAAAAAGGTAATGGCAGTAATACTAAGGCAATTCAAGATACATTCTATAAATTGCTAAGCGATGAATACCAAGATAAAGCTCCTGCCCTAGGTTTCGTTCCCTTGAAAGGAGAAATTTTAAAAAAATCAATTGAGGCTGTTGGAAAAATTGCTAGATAAATTTATCAATAGATGTCATATTTTCATAACTTTCATATTCCTTTAACCCCTCTTAAAGTCTTTTAAACCATTTAGTAGTAGATTTATAAAGATATTCTTTTTTTAATGGAAGAGAAATTAGCTCTTTTCAAGAATCGAAAAAGATTCGGAATTGAAAAAAATATAGATATTATTTTTAAGAATACTGCTCTAGTCTTGTCTAGTTTTGTAGCGATCATACTTTTAGGAATTGTTTTAGTAGTCTTTTTTCAGTCATTTGAATCATTCTCAAGGTATGGTCTAAAGTTTCTTGTGACCTCTGACTGGAATCCAGTAAAAGATGAATATGGAGCATTTACTGCAATATATGGAACATTAATAACTTCTTTTCTTTCATTATTGATAACTATTCCATTGGGGGTAGGAACCGCAATATTTATTACTGAAGATTTTGTTCCTAAAGTCTTTAGAGAAATAATAGGATCCTTTGTTGAACTTTTAGCTGCTATACCTTCAGTTGTACTGGGATTATGGGCAATATTTGTGATAGAACCTTTTTTTAGAGCCTTTTTTGTCTTTTTACATAATTTCTTTGGCTGGTTTCCTTTGTTTAGTACAGAACCTACTGGTAGGAATTCTTTGTTGGCAATATTGATTTTAGTAGTAATGTTATTACCAATAGTGACATCTATTGCTAGAGATTCGCTTAATCAAGTTCCTAAAAAACTTAGAAATGCCTCTTATGGAATTGGAGCTAGTAGGTGGAAAACAATTTTTTCAGTAATTTTGCCAGCTGCATTATCAGGAATTATGGCTGGAGTTTTATTAGCTTTAGGTAGGGCCATGGGAGAAACTATGGCTGTCACGATGATTATTGGAAACTCTAATGCATTTAGTTGGTCTTTATTATCTCCTGGATATACTATTTCCTCCATGCTCGCAAACCAATTTGGCGAAGCTGATGGAAGTCAAGTTTCCTCATTGTTTTATGCAGCATTTGTTCTGATGATTTTGTCTTTGGTGGTAAATATCTTTGCTCAATGGCTAGTTAAGAAATTTAGTCTCAAATATTAGATATTATGAATTCACTTTTCTACCAGAAAAATTCATCTCGAAATATAGGAGATAAAGTTTTTACTTCTTTGTCTTTAATTTGTGTAGTTATAGCAATACTTCCTTTGATATTTTTGGTGACTTATATTCTTATAAAAGGTGGAGCACAGATAACTCCTGAGCTATTTACTTTAGAACCAAATCCTCCTGGAGATGATTTAGATGCAGGTGGAATTAACCCTGCTTTGATCGGGACTTTAATAATCACTACCATTGCTTCAATTATTGCGATACCAGTAGGTGTTGGTGGTGGTATATATTTAGCTGAATATTCAAAAGGAGGACCTTTTTCCAGGTTTATTAGATTTGGAGTTAATGTCTTAGCTGGTGTTCCTTCCATAATTGCAGGTGTATTTATTTATGCCCTAATCGTTTCTACTAAAATTTTATTTGGAAGTATGTATAGTGGCTTGGCTGGAGGAATGGCTCTTTCAATATTGATGTTACCTACTGTTATAAAAACCACTGATGAGGGTTTAAAGTTAGTACCAAACGAATTAAGGTATGCCTCTCTTGGAGTTGGAGCGAGTATGTATACAACAATATTAAAAATAACTTTACCCTCTGCTTTCCGCTCTATAGCTACTGGTGTTGTACTTGGTATAGCTAGGGCTGCGGGGGAAACAGCCCCATTAATTTTTACGGCTTTATTTTCTTACTACTACATAACGGGATTTGGTGATTTGTTCTATGAAATGGGATCTCTTGCAGTTTTAATTTATAATTTTGCTTTAGAACCATATGATGCTCAAAATAAACTTGCATGGGCGGCATCTTTCATACTTGTTTTGTCTATCCTTTCAGTAAATATATTTTCAAGGATCTTAGCGGCATTTACTGAGAAGACTAAGAGGGTATGAAATGATTAAAAATACTAAAAAGACGCAAAAGAATAATATTTTATCTTTAGAGGATGTTTCTATTAGTTATGGAAAATTTGAAGCAGTAAAAAATATTTTTTGTAATTTCAAGAAAGGAGATATAACTTCTCTTATTGGACCTTCTGGTTGCGGTAAATCGACTGTTTTAAGGTCCTTAAATAGGATGAATGATCTCATTCCTAATTGTTCATTAAAAGGAACTGTACTTTTTGATGGGACAAATATTTATGATAAAAGAGTGGATCCTGTCGAAGTCAGAAGAAGAATTGGAATGGTTTTTCAGCAACCTAATCCTTTTCCTAAATCTATTTATGAAAATATTGCATTTGGAGCAAGGATTAATGGATTTGTAGGGGATATGGACAATTTAGTAGAACTTTCTCTCAAAAAGTCTGCTTTATGGGATGAATGTAAGGATAAATTAAATGATAGTGGCTACTCATTGTCTGGGGGTCAACAACAAAGACTTTGTATAGCAAGAACAATTGCCATTGAACCAGAAATAATACTTATGGATGAACCTTGTTCAGCATTAGATCCTATTTCAACTTTAAAAATAGAAGAAACAATGCATGAACTAAAAAAGAATTACACAATTATCATAGTTACTCACAATATGCAGCAGGCCCTAAGAGTTAGCGATATGACGGCTTTCTTTAATGCAATTGAATATGAAGATGGCGATGGAGGTAAGGTTGGTTATCTTGCAGAATTTAATTCTACAAAGAAAATTTTTAGTTCTCCTAAGGAAAAAACCACTCAAGAATATATCTCTGGCAAATTTGGATAACTCCTATTTCTTACCTATAAAAGACGAATTTAAGTTATCTGAGAGAATTAGTACTAGACAAACAGTATATATACCTATATAGTAATTTCAAATTACTGAAGTTGAACTTGAAAAACTTTCCTTATCTTCCTTTTTTAATCTTTGCAGGGGCGTTAATAACAACAGCGACTGTAGGCTTGCCTGTATTCACATCATAAATTCTGAACTCTTTGTAAAAGCTCCAATCTTATTTTGATTATGAAAAAAGATGATTTAATTGCAAGTCCTCATAAAACATCAATTGATACAGATTTATTTGACTTTATAAAAAACAGAGTGAAGATAAGTTTATGTGTGAGTGAAAATTTGTTTTAAAACCATCATTTCAATTGATGTATTTCTAACTAATTAATTATGAATAAAACTCAAGAACAATTGGAAAAGCTAAGAGAAGTTGCTGAGGCTTCTCTAACAAAGACAGAAGAACTTCATAAAGTTTTAGCTCAAATAGAAGCTCTTATGTCTAGAGAAGAAATGCAAAAAGTGTCAAAAAAAAATAAATAGGATATTAAGAATAAATATTTAAATTGTACTTTTTATTACATCTGTACAATGTCAAATTAGTTATCAATTAATTAACAGAACCCGTTCCAATGTTTCTGTCAGGTCTCGAGGTCTCACCTTCTTTAAGTAAAAGACCTCTTTTTATTGTTAATTACTAAAAATAAATTTTAACTAAATATTTTAGGAATTAATTTATAACCTTATTAACTTCCTTCTTGCATACATTTACATCAAATGATTCAGTACCAACAATTTCTAGACCTGTTTTTTCAGTGACTTTTACAGTAGCATTGCATTCATCTTGCTTTAGAGCCATATAGCTAGGCTTCTTATTATTTATTTCTAGCTCAGTTTCAGCTTCAACATCAATTTCTTTATTATATTGCTCCATTACAAGTGTGAGGGCTTCAATCTCTACAGAAAAGTTTTCATTAGCATTTATTCCCAAGGGCACTAATAAAACTTGAAATATAATAATAGTTATTAATTTTTTCATTATTAAAAGTTAAGTCTATTTTTTTTATAACGTAATTATTAAGTTAAGGAAAGGGTAAACAACTTGAGATATTTCTATTGAGGGACCATATTTTATCATTAACTATTTAAATTTAAAATTAAATCTACTAGATGAGAAATAATAATGAGATTAATATGTATAAATTAGTACTCTCATGTGAGAAATTTAATTATTTTTATTTTTAATAATTTTCTAGGAATCATATTTCAATAATTTCTCTTTCAGGAATAATTACCCATTTTTTAAATGAACTCTTACATGGATAACCTCCTGTAAGATCACCAAATGATGGGAGATATAATATATTATTTTTTTTATCCATAGCAAAACATTTAAATGATAATTTGTCTTTTGAATTTTTTAAAAACGTTTTCGGATGATAGTGCCCACAAATATTTAAGATTTTATTTTCAAATATACCTATTGGTTCGTGACTAAATATAAAATTACTCGACCTTTTATATTTAATAAAGCTTATATTTTTAACTTTGCAACCGATATCATGATTGCCAACTATTAGTTCAATTTTAATATTTAATGATTCTGAAAGATTTTCTACTTTATTTTTTAAAGATTCACTTATTGAATATTTACTATGAAATAAATCTCCTAAAATAATTAATTTTTTAGGTTTATAGTTTTCTACAATATTTTTTATGTTTAATAAGTTTTGTTCATCTGAATTATTCGTAAGAGGAATCCCATTCTGCTGAAAATATTCTGCTTTACCTAGATGAATGTCACATATTAATAGTTCATTTGTTTGAGGCAAAAGTAATGCTTTTGAAGGGAGCATCTCTAGTGATACATCCCCCCAATTTATTGAAAAAGACTTTTTTTGCATTTAACTATTATATTTTTTTATAAGTTTTTCAACTCTTTTTTCTATAGATTCATTGCTTAATGTATTTTTAAGTCTTTCCACTAATAAAGGAAAAGCAAATGGACTTGGAGTTTTAGTCTCATTTAATATTATTTTAAAATTAGATAATCTTTCTAAAGAATTAGTAATTCGCTTTTTTTCTAATTGGTACTCTTTTACTTCTTCATGTGCTTGTTTGATTAGGAGATGATCTTTTTCATATCTAGTGAAAACATCATAAAAAAGACTAGAACTTATTTGTAGTTGAGATGAACTTTTTGTTTTTGTGGGATTATTTTGATTCACTAATCCACTAATTTGAGCAATGTTTTTAAATCTTCTCTTTGTTAACTCTGAAAAATTAATTGCATTTTCTAAATCTTCTTCCAGATATTTTTTTTCTATAAAATATGAAAATTCTTTTTCAATAATTGAAAAATCATAATTTTCTGAAGTGGTTAAGCTAAATCCAAAATCATTTGCAGAAATACTAAATGTAGATTTCTTTTTATTAGCAAATCTTAATGCCCAAAGAAAGGCAATTCCTTCATTAACAAATTTTCCATCAAGTGCAAAAACAAAAAGACTTGTTAACTCTTTAGTTTTATAGATTTCAATAAGTAGTTGATTCCTTTTAGGAATACTTGAAACTTTTTTCTGTTTTTTTAAAATTGGAAGTAATGAATTTAATTCTTTATTCATATATTGAGCCTCATTTTCTAAGTTATTACAAATATCTATTTCTCTTCTTAACTTATCACTTAAAAGATCAGAGATCGCCATTTGACCTCCTACCCATGCTGGAATTAGAGAACTTTTTTTGGAAGATTTTTTCACGTATAAAGTCATATCTCTAATTTTTAAAAACTGGAGCATTTTTCCCGCGAAGTAAAAAATATCACCTGTTTTTAATTTAGTAGCAAAGTTTTCTTCTAAATTTCCTAATGATTTACCTTTTAAATATTTTACATTTATGAATTTATTGCTTGTTATTGTTCCAATATTAAACTTATGTATCCTCTTCAAAGATTTATCTTTTACAAAATATTTGAAGTTATGTTCATCCCCTTTTAATTTTTCTCTTTCTATCTTTTTATATTTTGGATAGGCTTTCAGGCACTTTCCTCCATACTCCAAAAAATCAATACACCAATCCCAATCTTGATCTTTTAGATTTCTGTAACTCCAACAATCTTTAATTCTTTCTTTTTCAGTAATGGGATTAAAACCTGGTCCACAAGCCAAACTAACGAGATGTTGAAGAAGTACATCAAAAGATAATTCTGGAAGCTTAATTTTTTCAGATACCCCACTTTTTATTATTCTCCTCATGGCACTAATTTCAAGTAATTCTAATGAGTTAGTGGGCATAAAAATTATTTTTGACTTTCCTCCTGGTCTATGAGCACTTCTCCCTGCCCTTTGAATAAGTCGAGCTAAGTTCTTAGCACTTCCTATTTGTACGATTTGATCAACAGGTTGAAAGTCAATCCCTAGATCTAATGAACTTGTACAAACAACCCATTTTATAGATCCGTTTTTAACCCCATCTTCAACTAACTTTCTCTCATCTTTATCCAATGACCCATGATGTAAAGAAATCTTTTCTTCCATTTCTGGTAGACAGAATCTTAAGCATTGATACCATCTTTCAGACTGATTCCTAGTGTTAGTGAATAGTAGTGTACTTTTGTTTTTATCTAATACTTTGAGAAGTAAAGAATAACTCCTAATTCCTAAATGTCCACTCCATGGAAAGGTTATTTCTTCTTCAGGTAAAACACTAAGGATTTCAATTTCTTTTTGAATATTAGTACTGATTACTGTTGGTAGTTCCCCTTTTATTCCAACAATAGCTCTTGCTGCTTCTGTAATATTACCGATAGTGGCGGACATCCCCCAAATTTGTAAATCTTTTTTATTTCCTCTCAGCCAACTTAGTGATAATTCACATTGATTACCTCTTTTACTACCCATTAATTCGTGCCACTCATCAATAATTATTGAAAATATATTTCTAAATATTTTTTTAGATTCTTTATTAGATAAGAGGAGAGAAAGAGATTCTGGAGTAGTTATTAAAATATTTGGAGGTTTAACTATTTGTTTCTTCTTTTCATATGGGCTTGTATCACCATTTCGGATTCCAACTGTTATTTCTTGATTAAAAAATTGAGCGGCTAAATATACTGCATTTTTTAAATCTCTACTTAATGCTTTTAATGGAGTTATTAGTAAAATGCTTAATCCAGTTGGTTTTGTGGAATCTTTTAATTTCGAAAGAGGTCCCATTAAAGCTGCATAAGTTTTACCGCATCCTGTAGGAACCTGAATGATTCCATTTTCTCCATTCAAATATGCTTTCCATGATTCAATTTGATATGGCAGAGGTTCCCAACCATTTTTATAAAAAAATTTTTCTATATTATTAATTTTATTTTTATTTATAAATTTTTCCATTATTTATTTAACATTAATTTCTGAGCGTTCTCTAAAGTATCAGCATCTTTAATCAGCTTATCTTTCCTCCATTTAGTTATTCTTGGAAATCTTACAGCAATTCCTGATTTATGACGTTTTGAAATTTGAATATTTTCGAAGGAAATTTCGAAGACCATTTCTGGTCTCACCGACCTAACAGGTCCAAATCTATCAATAGTATTTTGTCTAATCCAACTATCAAGCTCTTTAATCTCTTTGTTGGTTAATCCAGAATAGGCACTGGCAAATTTGATTAATTCTCCATTTTTCCAAAGAGCAAAACTATAGTCAGTATATAATCCTGCTCTTATACCACTCCCGCCTTTGGCATAAATGAGGACTGCATCAAGTTGCATTGGATCCACTTTATATTTCCACCAAATACCTTTCTTTCTGCCTGGAGAGTAGATTGATTTTTTATTTTTAATAACTAATCCCTCTGTTCCATTATTTCTAGAATTGTTTTTAAATGTTTCTACCTCTTCCCAATTTTTTGGATATATTAAATCACTTATTTTAAAAATATTAGATAATTCTTCTTTACTTTCATTTAACCATTTAAATAAATGTTTTTCTAGATTAATTCTTCTTTTTTCTAAATTTGAGGTTCTTTGATCTTCTCCATTTATTTCTAAAAGATCATAGGCAATAAAAATAATAGGTAAACTTATTTGAATTGATCTTGAGGGCGCCTTTCTATTTATTCTTTTTTGAAGTAAAGAAAAATTAAGAGGAAGACTTTCCTTAAAATCCCAGACCAATAATTCACCATCTATTACAAAGTTATCTTTGATAGATGAGACTTTTCCTACTAATTCAGGGAAAGATTTATTTACTAAATCCTGGCCTCTTGTCCATATTGAAACTTTTCCTGACCTTTTTATTAATTGAATTCTGATTCCATCCCATTTCCATTCAAACTGAAATTCGTTAATTGATTTATCTATAATTTTCTTTTCAAAAGTATTAGCGAGAAGAAAGGGGTAAGGTTTGTAATTTAATTCTGAAGGATTTATTTTTTTATCTATTAATAATTTAAATGATTCTTGAGAAGGAATAAAATCACCCATTAATCGATGAGAAATTATTGCTTCATCTAGATTAATTAGCTTTGCTATTGATTTTGTTATCAACCCTATAGAGACTCCAACTCTAAAGGTACCAGTTAAGATTTTATTTATAACTAGATGATTTTCTTTTGGAATGTTTTCCCAAATTTCTTTTACCCTCAATTTCTTATCATTTTCTTTAAGAATGGATAACTCTGGAAAAGATTTATTTAATAATTCATGCAGAGAAATATCTTGAAACTTTTTTCTTTTTTTAGTGATCACATCCCTTAATAATAGGGATATGACTTCTGCAGAATCTCCAACTTTTACATAACAAGAATCAATTAACCACAAAGGGTATTCATAAATATCTGAAAATAAAGCTTTAAGAGATCGACCGCTTATAAAACGCTTGTTTTTTTTTCCAGTAAGTAAATATATTGTCCATGAGTTTTCTAAAGCCTGATTTGAAGAAAAATAATTTTGTAAAACTTCAATCTTTTTATTTGTACTATTACAAGAATCTAAATCGATAAATAATTCTGAAAACTTTTTTAAACTCATTTTTTATATTCAAATTCAATGACATTTATGGATGTTTTTTCTTTTAAATATCTATTTAAAGATTCACTATCTCCATGGTGAAAAAAAACATTTTTTGTTTGAGATTCTTTTATTGTATCTAGAATGGCGTGCCAATCAGCATGGTCTGAGATAGGAAAACCTTTATCATATCCAGATCTTTTTCTAAGAGCTCTAATTGACATCCATCCACTTGCAAATCCAGTTTGAATGTCTTTAAAATTCTTTAGAGAAGAGTTCTTACTTAATGCTGGCGGAAGTAATATTAGACTTCCTTTATAATCCTCATTATTTTTAGCTTGTTCAAATGTCTTTGTATCTACAATATTAATTCCTAATTTTTTATAACAGTTATTTATCTTAGAAATACTCCTGTGTGTAAAAATATTATTTTTAAAATTTATTTTACTAATTTCATTCAATAGTCTCTGTGCTTTTCCAAGCGAATAGCAAAACAAGATAGATGTTTTTTCTTTAGAGGAGTTCACCCACTTTGTAATATCAGTTGCCGTCTTTTGAGGTTCATCCCATTTAAAAATTGGCAAGCCAAAAGTTGATTCACTTATTAAATAATCAGTTTTTACAATTTCATAATCTTTGCAAGTTTCATCTTTTTGACGTTTAAAATCACCAGTGATTAACCATATCTCTCCTGCGAGAATGAATTTTATTTGACTTGAACCGAGAATATGACCCGAAGGATGAAAGGAAATTTTGATACCGTTAATTTTGAATTCTTTTTCATAATCGTAAGTTTTAATATTTATTTCTTTTCCTATTCTTTCTTTTATAATTACCGCAGTTTCATGAGTTGATATATATTCATCACATCCAAAAGTAAAATGATCCATATGTGCATGGGTAATTATTGCTTTTCTCACAGGTTTCTTTGGATCTATCCACAAGTCTGCAAGCTCACAATACAATCCACTGCTTGAGTACTTAATTAAATCAGAACTATCCTTTCTCAAGAACTTTGTTTATATTAATAAAATTAATTTAGCGAATTAAGCCCAAGC
>QCUP01000013.1 GCA_003208885.1 Prochlorococcus sp. AG-679-K21
TTTTAATTCTTGGGATAAATATTGCAACTACCTTTGGTTTGATAAACAAATAAATATATGGTTAGATATCAGCAAAATAAATTTTAGTCTAGACCAAATATCATCTTTAGAAAATAAATTTAAAAACGTTTTTTTAGCCTTAAAGGAATTAGAAGCTGGAGCGATTTCAAATATTGATGAGAAAAGACAAGTTGGACATTATTGGTTAAGAAATCCATCTGTTGCCCCAAATAATCAAATTAAGGATGAAATAAATAATGATATTAAAGATATTTCAGAATTTGGAGAAAATATTTTAGAGGGTAAGATCACGAATAATAAAAATCAAAAATTTACTGACGTTTTATGGATAGGAATTGGAGGAAGCGGTTTAGGACCATTATTAATAACTGAAGCATTACAAGAGAATTCTTGTGGATTAAATTTTTCATACATTGATAATATTGATCCATTTTTAATAAGTGAGAAATTAGATGAATTATCTGATAAATTGGCTACCACATTATTTGTTGTTGTAAGTAAGTCAGGTGGAACACCTGAACCAAAAATAGCCATGAATATAATTAAAAAGCATGTAGAAAATAAAAATTCAGACTGGAACTCAAACGCAATAGCAATAACAATGAAAGATAGTCAATTATATAAA
Source organism: Prochlorococcus sp. AG-679-K21 (assembly GCA_003208885.1). GTDB lineage: Bacteria > Cyanobacteriota > Cyanobacteriia > PCC-6307 > Cyanobiaceae > Prochlorococcus_A. Next base: position 647 of record QCUP01000013.1, read on the forward strand.
AAAGCACAATTTGAGAATTGGTTGAAAATATTTAATCTTCCTGACTGGGTTGGCGGCAGAACGAGTATTACTAGCTCAGTTGGCCTGCTTCCTTTGGCTCTTATTAATCGAGATGTTTCTGAATTTATTAAAGGTGCAGCAATAATGGATGAGTTAACTCGGATACCAAATATTAAAGACAATCCAGCTGCTTTACTATCATCAGCATGGTTTTTTTCTTGTGATGGAAAAGGTAAGAGAGATATGGTTGTATTACCTTATAGAGACAGGTTACAAGTATTTAGTAAATATCTTCAACAATTAGTTATGGAGTCTTTAGGTAAAAAGTTTAATAGGAAGGGTGAAATCGTTCATCAAGGAATATCTGTTTTTGGTAATAAAGGCTCTACTGATCAACATGCATATGTTCAACAGTTAAGAGATGGTATTGATAATTTCTTTTGTGTTTTTATAGAGTTACTTGATACCCCTAATAGTAATTACTATTTTGACTCTGAAAATCCTAAAGAATTTTTATCTGGTTTCTTACAAGGTACAAGATCTGCACTATCCAACGAAAATAGACAAAGCATAACAATCACCTTGGATAAGTTAAATTGTTTAACGCTAGGTGCCTTAATTGCTTTATTTGAGCGAGCTGTTTCTTTTTACGCAGAATTAGTTGATATAAATGCTTATGATCAACCTGGTGTAGAAGCTGGTAAAAAAGCAGCCGCAGAAATAATTGATTATCAAAAACAAGTAACAGAATTATTTAATAATGGCGACGAATTGTCAATCAAGGAAATTACTTCTCTTATTGGCAATTCATCAGCTGAGCCAATATTTTTTATAATTCGTCAGATGTGTTTTGGTAATGATGACTATCTTATAAATGGAGATTGGTCTAACCCAAGTACAATAAGAATTAAAAAAATTAGTTAATATTAAACGACAATATTTATAATTCTGCCTTTTACAATTATTATTTTTCTGATTGTTTTATTATCAATCCATTTTTTTACATTAGGTCTAACTAATGTTTTTTCCTTAATTTCATCATCAGAAATATTAATTTCTACATTAATTTTATCTCTTACTTTTCCATTTATTTGAATTACTAATTCATAGCTATTTTCCCTTAAAGCATCTTCATCGAATACTGGCCATTTTTCTAGGTGTACTGATTTTGAATTACCAATTAAATGCCAGATTTCATCGGAAATATGAGGAGCAAATGGCGCTAATAATATACAAAATTTCATAAGAGCTTCTCTTCTTAAGTCTTCACTTACATGATTTAGGTTCGAGGATATTGAATTATAAAACTTCATTAATTCTGATATTGCTGTATTAAATTGATTGTTTTTTATATCATTAGAGATTTCTTTTATAGCAATATTTATAGACTTTAATAATGAGCTTTCATTTTCTTGTTTAAATTTATTCTCTTTATGATAAATATCATTATTAGTGTAATCAAAGAAAAGTTTCCATATTCTACATAGAAATCTATATTGCCCTTCTACATCAGAATCACCCCATTCGAGGTCTTTTTCAGGAGGGGCTTTAAATAAAATAAACATTCTTGCTGTATCTGCTCCATATTTTTTTATTACAGATTCAGGGTCTACACCGTTATATTTAGATTTTGACATTTTTTCAAAAAGAACTTCAAGCTTTGAATTGTCTTTTGGATCTTTTGGATCAGTTATATCTTTAATATCAGTTGGAGAGATATATTTTCCTGTTATTGAATTTTTATAAGCTGCAGATTGAACCATACCTTGTGTCAAGAGCCTCTTAAATGGTTCATCAATATCAAAAAGATTATTGTCCCTTAGAGCTTTGGTAAGAAATCTTGCATAAAGCAAATGTAAAATTGCATGCTCTACACCTCCAACATATTGATCAACAGGTAACCATTTATTAATTTTTTCTTTTTCAAATGGCTTTGTTAAAGATTCTGATGAAGGATATCGTAAAAAATACCATGATGAACACATGAAGGTGTCCATAGTATCCGTTTCTCTACTCGCCAAATTACCGCATTTTGGACATGTCGTATTAATCCAACTTTTATTACTACCTAGAGAATTAATTTTATTAGAGGATATTTTAATCTCATTAGGTAATTTAACAGGAATATCCTTTTTATTTACTGGAACAGAACCACAATTAGTACACTTAATAATTGGAATTGGACATCCCCAATATCTTTGCCTAGAAATTAACCAATCTCTCAAACGAAATTGAATTTTATTTTCAGCCCATCCATTTCGTTCACCATGTTCTGAAATATGTTTTTTGGCATCGCTATTATGTAAGCCATCAAAATTATTTGAGTTAATTAAAAAACCATTTTCCGTAAAAGCATTAGTTAATTCGGTGGTACTTTTATCTTTATCCTTAATAATTACTTGTTTAATATCAATAGAATTAATTTTTGCAAATTCAAAATCCCTTTCATCATGTGCTGGGACTCCCATAACAGCTCCAGTACCATATTCATCAAGTACATAACTTGCTATCCAGATAGGAAATTCCTTTGAATTTATCGGATTTATAGCTATTAAATTTGTGGGAATACCAATTTTCTTTTGATCTTTATCTTTACTTTCTTGTAAATAAATTTTTAAATTTTCTAGTTTACTTAAAATCTTATTATCAGATATTTTTTTAATTAAAGGATGATTAACTGATATTGCTAAATAAGTTACCCCAAATAAAGTATCAGGTCTTGTTGTGAATACTTGTATTTTTTCCTTTTTAAATTCTTTTATTTGAAAATTTATATTTGTACCTATTGATTTACCAATCCAATTTTCCTGCATTATCTTAACTCTTTCAGGCCACTCATTTAATTTCTCTAAATCCTGTAATAACTCTTCTGCATAATCAGTAATTTTTAAAAACCATTGAGTTAAAAGTTTCTTTTCAACTATCGCTCCAGATCTCCATGATTTGCCTTCTGAATCAACCTGCTCATTGGCTAAAACAGTATTATCAATCGGATCCCAATTTACCTCAGACTCCTTTTGATAAACAAGACCAGCTTTATGTAATTCCAAAAATAAAAATTGAGTCCATACATAATAATTTTCATCACAAGTGGCAAATTCTTTATCCCAATCAACAGAAAGACCTAATAATTTTAATTGTGATTTCATATGAGCGATATTTTGTTTAGTCCACTTATCAGGATTTATTCCTCTTTCTATCGCAGCGTTCTCAGCAGGTAAACCAAATGCGTCCCAGCCCATCGGATGTAACACTACTTTGCCCTGAAATCTTTGAAATCGTGCAATTAAGTCTGTTATTACATAATTGCGCACATGACCCATATGCAGGTTTCCTGAAGGGTAGGGAAACATGGATAAGGCATAAAATTTTTCTTTATTACTTGCTTGCTCTTCTGTATTATATAAGTTGTCGTTTTCCCAGATTTCCTGCCATTTACCCTCTATATCAGATGGTTTATATAAATTAGTTGCGCTGTTATCTGTATTTTCAGAAGTAATCACTTATTTTTGCTTTAGTAAATTATTATTTTAATATTGATTCTATAAAAAGAAATAGATTGTTAAAAGCTTTATTTTATAATTAAAATTTATTAGATATATATTTTTAAATGAACAATATAATATTTGAAAAATATCATGGTAATGGCAATGATTTTATAATAATTGATTCCAGAAATAGTAATATTTACAAAAAATTTCTATCTGATAAAACAATCGATATAAAAAATTTATGTGATCGACAATTCGGTATAGGTGGTGATGGTGTAATTTTCATATTGGAACCTGATAGAAATAATTACGCAAAGATGATTATCTATAATTCAGATGGTTCGGAAGCTCAAATGTGTGGAAATGGAATCAGGTGTTTAGTTCAATATCTGCACAATTCCAATAAAGGTTCTTATAGCTTTTCTGAATATAGGATCGAAACAAAAGCTGGTATAAAAATTGCTCAAATTAATAATGGTGAAATTACTGTAAAAATGGGAAAACCAATATTAGAAACTAAATCTATTCCAACAAAAATAGATACAAAAATCAATTCAATTCCTTCATGCCTCTTTAAAGAAAAGAATTTTGAACAACAGGGATATGTTGTGGGGATGGGAAATCCACATTTGATATTTTTTCTTGAAGATATCACTCAAATATCACTTTCACTATTAGGTCCAGTGTTTGAAAAACATGAATTATTTCCTGAAAAAACAAATGTTCATTTTTCCAAAATAATAAATAGAGATAATATTAACGTACTTGTATGGGAAAGAGGAGCAGGAGCAACATTAGCTTGTGGAACAGGAGCTTGTGCTGTACATGTGGCAGCATACAAACTAGGTTTATGCAATTCAAAAACAGTAATAAATCTACCAGGAGGTAATCTAATAATTAATTGGTCTAGATCAGAAGATGAAATTTTGATGACTGGTAACGCCAAAAAAGTTTTTTCTGGAACATATATTCTAAAATAGATGGACAATAAGTATATTTATCTTGATAATGCATCAACAACTCCATTATCTAAGAATGTATTAAATAAAATAAATTCTACATACAAAAACTATTGGAGTAATTCATCCTCAACTTATAAATATGGAATTAAATGTGCGGTATATTTAGAGAAAATAAGACTTAAAATAGCAAAGATTTTAAATGCTAATACTGAAGATATTGTTTTTACGTCAGGCTCTTCAGAATCGACTTCATTAGTATTTAGTAATCTTAGTGATAAATATAAGTGTGGAAGAGTTGTTATCTCTAATGTTGAACATCAAGCCACAATAATTTCAGCAAATAAGCTAAAAAGAAAAGGGTGGGAAATCTATAAATGGCCAGTTAATAGAGATGGGATCATAAATATATCAAACATTAATGAAGTGATTAAAAATAATACAAATCTTGTTTCGCTAATTTGGGGTCAGAGTGAAGTAGGAACTTTACAACCTGTCCAATTAGTTGGAACTAAATGCAAGGAATTAGATATTTTATTTCATATCGATGGGACACAGATATTAAGTAACGGTATTTTTAATTGGAAAGAACTTAACTGTGATCTATTAAGTTTATCCGCACATAAATTTGGAGGTCCTAATGGCATAGGATTGCTATTGACGAATTCCAAATCTAGATTGTTATTAAAAAATAATGATATTTCACTTTCTCAAGAATATTCAATAAGACAAGGAACAACTCCTTTGCCATTAATAGCTGGAATGTATCAGTCAATAAAAAATATTAAGGGAAGAATTAAATTCAATTCCTATAATGTCGAGTTCGAAAATAATAAAAAATTACTCCTTAAAGAATATTTCATAAATAAAATAACTAATAATCCAAATATTAAAATTACAGGCAGTAATACTGAAAGACTTCCAAATCACATATCATTTCTTTTATTTAATACGAAATTAAAACCAATAAAAGCTTATAAAGTTATTAATTATATGTCTGATAATAATATTGCTATAAGTAGTGGTAGTGCATGTTCCAGCTCGTCAGGAAAACATAGTCTTACTCTTGAAAATATGGGATATGATAGTAGTCAACTTTATTCAAACATTCGTGTTAGTTTAGGAACTATGAATAAGAAGTCTGATATAGATAGATTATTTAAACTAATTCAAATTTGTATAAAGGAATTCTAATGAATACTATTTATGTGCTACCTAAGGATCTTAATGATGCCTTAAAAAATCTAGAAAGTTCAATAATCTCTAGTTTAAAACTATCAAGTTTTCGATTTACTGTTGAATTTAATTTCGAGGGATTAAAATTTAATAAAATAGGTATAACTATTTATAAGATTCTTTCAAATCACTATAATAATAAAAAAATAAAAAAAAATGTTTTTATTACTTATTCTGATCCAGGAGCTGTAGCTTTGGCTCAGAGGGATTATCCAGATATTAAAGAAAATATTTTTACATTTAAAGGTTTTAATGAATCCATTTATGTCGATCAAGATGAATCAATCTTAATATCGATACTTCCTCAACCTTACGATTTTGATACATTCGAACCAATGTGTGATAACTTCAAAGGTTTGCATTATTCTTTAAATCCAAAATTTGAAGATGCCAATATTGGGATAGGAAGTGTAATAAGAGAAAGAAGAAAAAACTTTGTAAAAACTTGGTATAACGTTTACTTTCTTCAACCAATTGATAATGGTGCATTAATGCATTCTTATCCAAATAATTGGTTACTTTTTAAAGAAATTAATAAAAGATATTTATTTAAAAAAGAATTTGATGAGAGACCTGATAATGAAACTATTTTTGTAAATTTATAGTTTTGAAAGTTTTTAGAAAATTTTATTTTTATATAATTTTAATTTTTGGCTTATTAAGTTTTCCTCTTTTAATATGGAATTTATTAAATACTCAAAAAAGTAAATTATTAAATAACATATATTTTAATTCTCCAGGAATAATTAGGAATAACAAAAAGTGTATAAAGTATGATGAATTATTATTTAAATCGCTTGATAAGACTTTTAGCGTATCCATTATTAATGAAAATGGTGTTCTTATAAGTTCATATAATGATGATATATTAAGAATACCAGCTTCAAATTTAAAGTTATTTAGTACAGCATATGTATTAAATAAATTCAAACCCTCAAGAAGTTTTAAAACGTCAATATTTAGAAAGAGTAATGATAAATATTATTTATTAGGTCAAGGAGATCCTGACCTTAACTATTCTGATATTTATAAATTACTATCTAATATCACTAATAATAATAACGTTATTAATCTCAATATCTTAGAAATAAATTCTAAATATTATTGGCCAAAAGGTTGGACATATATTGATAAGCAATACGATTACGGAGCTCCTATTACAACCTTGGCATTAAATAGTAATGAGAGTAAATATGAAAATATTGAATACTTAAAAAATACTATAGAAAAATATATTTTTAAAAAATTTCCTTATGCATCAATAAATATAAATATTGCAGATAATTCTGAAAAATATTATTTGAATTCTTCAATTAAATTGGAAGAAATTGCCTCTAATCCATTATTGTCATTAATAACATTAGCTAATTCTGAAAGCCATAACTTTACTGCAGAATCACTTTTTAAAAATGCTTCCAATTCTTGGAATGAGAATGATTATATTAAATTAAAATATTGGTTGAAAAATAGAGGATTTAAAGTTGATAATTCAACTATTTCTGATGCCAGTGGTCTTTCTAGAAACAATAGAGTAACAACAAAATTAATATCAGAATTCTTGAATAAGATGAAATATTCAAAAAACTTTAGTACTTTCCAATCTTCACTATCAATTATTGGGGTAAGAGGAACATTGGCTAAAAGATTCACAAACTCAGAATTACAAGGTAAGTTTTTTGGAAAAACAGGTACTTTATCAAATGTATTTGCGTTATCAGGATATCTATACAAAGATAAGAAACCTCTAGTTATAAGTATTATTCAAAACTCAGAAAATATAGACAGGGATAAGACATTTAAGCTGTTAAAAAACATCTATAAATTAGAAGGATGTATTTAATCTTTCTTATAATATTTCTTTAGATCTCTTTCTACGGAATCAGGTACCATATGGTTTATTTCACCTCCAAATTTAGCAACCTCTTTAACCAAGGAACTACTTAAAAAACTAAAATTTGTATTAGTAGAAAGAAAAATTGTTTCTATTTCAGTATTAAGAGATTTATTTGTATGTGCGATTTGAAGTTCATATTCAAAATCACTCATAGCTCTTAATCCTCTTAATATTAGATTAGCGTTAACGTCTTTTGCACAATCTACTGTAAGACCCTCGTAAGAAATAACACTAATATTTGATATATGAGATACAGCATTGTTTATTTGTACTATTCGTTTACTAATATCAAAGGTTGGGTTTTTACTAGTATTTTCCAAAACAGCTACAACTACATTTCCAAATAATTTTTCAGCTCTTTGTATTAAATCTAGATGACCATTTGTTAAAGGATCAAATGTACCTGGGTAAAGTATTTTCATAATTTTATTATGATTAGAAAGTATATTTGGTTAAAATATGATTATTAGTTAAATCAATTATGACATTAAATCTTGAAGCAAAAAAAATCTTATTAAGAAAAATACCACATGGATTATTTATTTGCGGAGTGAAAGATGATGAAACAAATGAAGTTAATGGCTTTACTGCTAGTTGGGTTACACAAGGTTCATTTAACCCTCCCCTAGTTGTTATGGCTGTAAGAGCTGAAGGTTCCAGTCATGAAATAATAAAAAATACTGGAAAGTTTTCTTTAAATGTTCTGAAAAGTGATCAAAAGGATTTAGCCGCAGTCTTTTTTAAACCACAAAAAGCCCTTGGAGGAAGATTTGAATCTGTAGAATTTAATTTGGGAGAGTTTGGTTTACCAATATTAGTTGATAGTGTTGGTGGTGTCGAATGTAAGGTTGTAGGAAGTGTTATGTATGGTGATCATACAGTTTTTGTTGGTGAAGTTTTATCTGCTTATTTAAATAATGATGTTGATTCGTTAAATTTAAATTCTACGGGATGGAACTACGGAGGTTAGAAATTATAGATGACTAATCCTTCAACAAAAGTTTCTACTAAAGTATTAGATAAAAAATATAATTTTAAAATTGAATATAAACTTATTAAAAATAAGGACTTATTAAAATCAAGATTATCTGAAATACCAAAGTCATCTGGTTGTTATCTTTTTAAAGATATTGATAATAATTTACTTTATATAGGCAAATCTAAAACACTAAGAAATAGAGTCAGTAGTTACTTTAATAATTATGCTGAACTGTCACCCAGATTAAGTCTAATGGTTAGACAAATAACTGAAATAGAAATTATAGTTACAGATAGTGAGTATGAAGCTTTAAATTTAGAATCAAATTTAATTAAAACTAATAAACCTTATTTTAATATTCTATTAAAAGATGATAAAAAATATCCATATCTTTGCATTACATGGAGCGAACAATATCCAAGAATTTTCATAACAAGAAAAAGGAGAAATAGAAATAATTTTGATAGATATTATGGACCTTATGTTGATGTTGGATTATTAAGAAAAACATTATTCATAATAAAAAAAATATTTCCGTTAAGACAAAGACCTCGTCCTGTTTATAAAGATAGAACTTGCTTAAATTATTCAATTGGGAGATGTCCAGGAGTTTGTCAAGAAATTATATCCTCAGAAGATTATAAAAAAACTATGAAGCAAGTATCTATGATTTTCCAAGGAAGGAACGATGATCTAGAGGTTTTTCTAGAACGAAAAATGAATCAATATTCCAATGATTTAGAATTTGAAAATGCTGCTAAAATAAGAGATCAAATTTCAGGTTTAAAATTATTAACTGAATCTCAAAAAATATCGATACCAGACTCATCAATTAATAGAGATATTTTTGGCATTGTTTCTGAAAATAACATCTCTAGTATTCAAATTTTTCAAATGAGGTCTGGCAAATTAATAGGAAGAATTGGATATACTCAAAAAATTGATAATAGTGATGAGACAGAGATACTACAAAGAGTATTAGAAGAGCACTACATTAATGTTGAAGGAGTTGAAATACCATCAGAAATTTTATTGCAATTTAATCTTCCAAAACATAATACAATTGAAGAATGGTTAAGTGAATTAAGGCAGAAAAAGGTTAAGTTAATTATCCCAAAAAGAAATAAAAAGTTTGAAACCGTTGAAATGGTTTTAAAAAATGCAAAATTAGAATTAGAGAGGATATTAAATGGAATTCAAGATAATGAATCTGCAATAGAAGACTTGACTCAAATACTTGAATTAACTAACCAGCCGAGAAGAATTGAAGGATATGATATTAGTCATATACAAGGAACAGATCCTGTAGCATCACAAGTAGTCTTTATAGATGGTATTCCATCCAAACAAAATTATAGAAAATATAAAATTAAAGATCCCAATATATTTATTGGACATAGTGATGATTTTGCCTCAATTTATGAGGTTATATACAGAAGATTTAAAAAATGGTCAAAATTTAAAATAGAGGGTGGAGACATTAGTTCGTTACAAAATAAGAAAAAAAGTACATTAGAAAATGATCTTCTAACAGATTGGCCAGATTTGATTATGATAGATGGCGGAAAAGGACAATTAAATGCAGCATTGAAGGCATTAACACAATTAGATCTACATGAAGAAGTTAATATATGTTCTTTAGCAAAAAAAAATGAAGAGATATTCATACCAGGTTTTTCAAAATCTCTTGATACTGATCAAAATCAAAAAGGACTTCTATTACTTCGAAGAGTAAGAGATGAAGCACATAGATTTGCATTGTCATTTCATAGAAATAAAAGATCTACTCGAATGAATAGATCTCAATTATCCCAAATACCAGGTTTAGGACCTTCACGTATTAAAGATTTGCTTGAGCATTTTAATTCAATTGATGCAATTAGAATTGCAAGTAGAGAGGAACTTTCAAAAGTTAAAGGTCTTGGTATACATTCAGCAAATGATATTTATAATTACTTTAATGAGTTATAAATATTGATTAATTTTTATAAATTTAAAATTATTCACTATTAAATAAGTATTTATATTGGTAATAGTTTATAAATTATATTTTATTAATTTGTCATCGGAAGCATATTTATGGTTTAAGTCTCTTCACATCATTGGTGTAATTGTATGGTTTTCTGGACTTTTTTATTTAGTTAGGCTTTTTATATATCATGAAGAGTCAAGAAGCATGCAAGATGATTTGAAGATTGCGTTTAATGATCAATATTCCTTAATGGAAAAAAGGCTTGCCAATATTATTACTACTCCAGGAATGATACTGGCTTTAAGTATGGCTATCTGTTTAGTAATTATGCAACCTGGATGGCTAAGTGAAAAATGGCTTCAGGTAAAAATTTCTTTTGTTTTGGGCTTAGTCATATATCATTTTTATTGTTATAAAATAATGAACTCTTTGCAGAATGGTACTTCAAAAATATCGGCAAAAAACCTTAGATTATTAAATGAACTTCCTACGTTATTATTATTTATTATTGTACTATTAGTTATTTTTAAAAATAATTTTCCTACAAGTATTGCGACATGGAGTGTATTTGGACTAATAATATTTATGCTTGTATCTATTCAGTTATATGCAAAAATCAGGAGAAAAAATGAAGAATCTCTAAAGAATGGATAGGCAAGATTTAATAAAAATAACAACAAATATAAATAAGGCAAGCTGTCCAGGCTTTGTAAATTTTCATTGTCATACGAAATTTAGCGATGGGAGCTTTGATCCAGAGCAATTATTAGATCAAGCTTTTATAAATAAAATAAAATTTATATCAATAACAGATCATCACACTGTTAAAGCACATGATTTTATTGAACGTAATAATATACTCGAAAAATATCCAACTGATTCTTTTAAACTAATTTCTGGAATTGAAATAAATTGTTTACTTCTAGGATGTTTAGTTCATGTTATTGGATTAGGAATTAATATAAAAAGTACTCATCTTACACCTTATGTTCAAGGCGAGTCACCAATTGGGAATGATTTACAAATTAAATCAGTAACAAAGGCAATCAGATTAGCTGGAGGTTTATCTTTTCTTGCACATCCAGCGAGGTACAGAATTCCTTTTTATAAACTTATCCCTGAGGCTAATAAGCAAGGAGTTGATGGGATTGAAGTTTGGTACGATTATGAATTAAAAGAAAAATGGGAAGCAAGTAATTTTGTATGTTCAGAGATAAATAAAATAACCGAAAGCCTTAATATGCTTAAAACCTGCGGAACAGATAGTCATGGATATTCATTATTGGGCAGATAAACTAGTATTCGTTTTTCTCAATTTTGGCATCAGCCATATTAACAATCTTTTTTAAATTTTCTAATATTTCTGGAGTATGGTCATTCCACATTTCTCTATTAATAATCTCAATAAATCTTTGGGATAAATCTCGTAATGCCCATGGATTATTCTCGATAAAAAACTTTTTAAGGTTCTCATCACATATCCAAGAATTATATATTTGGGTATAACACCAATCAGATACGATTTCCGTTGTGGCATCATAAGCATACAAATAATCGAGCGTTGCAGAAAACTCAAAGGCACCTTTATATCCGTTTTCCTTCATTCCATCAATCCATTTTGGATTAAGCACTCTTGTCCTAACAACCTTATTTATTTCATAGCTTAATTTATTTATTTTAGATAAACGATATTTTGATAAATCACCATGATATATTTCGGGGAATTTGCCTTTTAGTTTATTTATTGCTGATGATATTCCTCCTTGAAATTGATAATAATCATCAGAATCTAAAATATCATGTTCCCTGTTATCTTGATTATGAATAACTACTTGAATATTTTTAAGCGCATTTTCTAATTCTTTTTTATTTTCGATAGGTTCATTTCCATCAGAATATATCCACTTACTCCAGTTTAAATAAGAATCAGCAAAATCATTTATATTTTCCCAACTAGAATTAGATATAAGTTCTTGTAATCCAGCTCCATATGATCCAGGTGCAGAACCAAAAATTCTATTTAAAGAATCTCCGTCTTTATAAGATGCTGAAATTGGATTTAATTTTTTATCTTCATCAAGTTGAGAAACTAATTTTATAGCTTTGTAAACTAAAGATATTAATTGTGGAAATGCATCCCTAAACATACCAGAAATTCTTAAAGTAACATCAACTCTTGGTCTATTAAGAATACTTAAAGGAATTATTTCTATATCAATGACTCTTCTAGAAGGACCATCCCAAATTGGTTTTACGCCTAGTAAATACAATATTTGACAAACATCTTCCCCTCCGTTTCTCATAGTAGATGTCGCCCATACAGAAATTGCTAATTTTTTAAGGTCTTGTCCATGATCCTGTTTATATAAATCAATTATTTGAGAAGCTGATTCACATCCAACAATCCATGCCGATTCTGTTGGTAAGCCTCTGGAGTCTACTGAAAAAAAATTTTTACCTGTAGGAAGAACTTCAGTTTTGCCTCGTGTTGGAGCTCCAGATGGTCCGCTACTTACATATATTCCATTTAAGGCATTTATAAATGAGGCCTTTTCATTTATGGTCGATTTAATTATAGGTTCTAATATTTCTTTATGAATTAGATTAAAATAATCTTTATGTTTTTTATCTACAATAAATAATGATAATATATTTTTATTTTCTAATATTTTTAATTCATTTAGAGTTATTTGGTCTTTGTAAAAATAATGATAAATTAAATATTTTGCTTGATTTTCTATAAATTCTAATGCTCTTCTAAAGTTATTGATATTATCTTTTGAGTAATTACTAATAATTTCTTTATCTTTATCACTAAGAACTTGATCATAGTTATTAGTCCATGGATCTAAATCTAAATTAAGATTTGAAGCGATGTATTGGATTATCCCACTACGTTTTGAAGTTGGAACTCTTGCAATACTTATGATTAAATTAATTTCATTTATAAATTTTTGTCTACTTCCAAAAATGTGAAGACCAGTTCTTATTTGTGATTCTTTTAGTTCACATAGATATGAGTCAATTTTTTCAATTTTTTTTGATTCGTCAAATAATATAATGTCTTTAAAGTCGTTTTTTATAATTTCTAATATAGATTTTTCAATAATGTTTATTCGCTTAGAATTTAATAACTTAGCCTCATAGTATTCGTCTAAACATTGTTCTAAAATCGAGAGTTTTCCATACAAATCAGATCTATCTAAAGGAGGTGTTAGATGATCAATTATTGTTGCATGAGTTCGCCTTTTTGCTTGAGATCCTTCTCCTGGGTCATTAACAATAAATGGATATATATTTGGAATTGGTGGACAAATAATACTCGGGAAACATTCATCACCAAGTCCTATAGATTTTCCTGGTAACCATTCAATAGTGCCATGTTTACCTATATGACAAATAGCATTCGAATCAAATTTACTTTCAATCCAATAATATTGGGCTAGATATCTATGGGGTGGTGGTAGATCTGGAGAATGTATATCTTTATTAGATTCAATATCGTAGCCTCTTTGAGGTTGAATTAGTAAACATATTTTTCCAAATAAAAGACCATTAATAGAAAAACCTTGGTTTTCTAAATCTTGAGACTTAGATGGAATACCCCATCTATCAACAATAAGATTTTTAGGTTTAAGGGATAGTTGGTTCCAAAATTCTAAATATTCATTTAATGATAAAAAATCAAGAGGTTTATTATTTTGAGATTCAATATCATTCGTTCTAGTTTTTATAAGTAACGAAATTAGCTCTGATGAATTTTTAGGTAATTCTCCAGAACCAAGATCATAACCTTCATCTTTTAACCAATAAAGAATATTAAGGACAGACTGCGGAGTATTTAAACCTACTCCATTTCCAATTCTTCCATTTTTTACAGGATAATTTGCAATTACTAATGATATCTTTTTATCAAAATTATTTAAATTATTTAGTCTTATATAATTACTTGTAAGTTTTGTTATCCATTTAATATTTCCAAAATCAACTTTGTAACTTGTAATTTTGCTACATAAGGTTTTATTTTCAGAAATAACCTCTTTAAAAGCACAAGGTTTTGTTGTAATTCGACCATCAAATTCTGGAATAATTATTTGCATTAATAAATCTGTTGAATTCATTCCAGTTGATGACTGTAACCAATTCTTTCTGGATTTATTAGAAGAGAGTATTTGAAGAATTGGAAGATTTAAAGATTTAAAGATATTTAAATTATTATCTATATTTTCATTACAACTATTAATTGAGGAAGAAAAAGAGGTAGTTGTGATTATTAATTTTATATCTTCTTTTTTAAAAAGATTAATCAATTCCCTCTGAACATCGTAATTTTTTAAAGTTGAAATAAATACTGTTTTAGGTGATAAACCATTACACCTTATTTGAGATATTAATTCATTTGATAATTCAATTTCGTTTGCTAAAAACAATGATTTATAAGAAATTATTCCTACCTTTAATCCTTTTTCATTTTTCCAATCATATTGATAAGGATCTGGATAGCTGACGTTAGAGATATACTTTTGTGGAATATTAGTTTCATTAGATGATAAATAAGTTAAACAATGAAGAAATCTTCGATAATTTTCCTTACCACCTGATTTAAGAAGTTTACTAATTTTTAATGAAATATCTAAATCAACACTACTTAATTCATTTAGTGATAAATCTTCTTCATCCGTACCAGAAAGAATTAAAAGAGTTTTATTAATATTTGCTTCTTGCCATTTTATTAATTGTTCAAGTCCATAACTCCATGTTCCTTTATCTCCAAACAATCTTAAAACAACTATTTTGGCATAATTTATTGTTTTTAAAAAATAATTATCTATTTGTGCAAATGTATTTAGGTTTGAAATTTCTAATGCTCTAAAATTATCTTGTAATAAATGAAATTCTTTATCTTCAATTAAATCAGAAATTATATTAATATCAGCTTTTACACTTGTGATAAATATAAAATCAGCTTTAGGATGTTCTATTAAATCAACGTTATTATTTTCATTTCCAGCAATATTTAATATCCTATGCATTTAAATATAACAATTAGGTTTAGAATACTTAAGTAAGTTAGAACAATTTTAACTCATTTCTTAGATAAAATATGCAAGAATTTCTTCCATATGCCTGGTTTGAAGGTAAGTGTATACCCTTTAAAGATGCAAAAGTGTCAATAGCAACTCATGCACTTCATTATGGAACAGCAGCCTTTGGAGGAATGAGAGCTATTCCAAATCCATCTAATAAGGATGAATTTCTGTTATTTAGAACAGACAAACACATAAAAAGGTTATCTCAAAGTGCAAGGTTGCTTTTAACAGAAATATCTGAAGAATATATATTTAATGCACTAAAAACAGTATTAAAAAAAAATAAACCTACAAAACCGATTTATATAAGGCCTTTTGTTTATACAAGTGATTTAGGTATTGCTCCAAGATTACATAATATAGAAACTGATTTCTTCATTTATTGTATTGAACTTGGAGACTATTTATCTCCAGATGGTGTGTCTTGTAGGATGAGTAGTTGGACAAGACAAGAGGATAGATCTCTGCCTTTAAGAGGTAAGATAAGCGGCGCTTACATTACAAGTTCATTAGCCAAAACAGAGGCTAGTTTATCAGGATTTGACGAAGCATTGCTGTTAAATTCTAGTGGTAAAGTAAGTGAAGCTAGTGGAATGAACTTATTTATAGTAAGAAATGGTGAACTGATTACCCCAGGAGTTGATCAAGACATACTAGAAGGAATTACTAGAGCTAGTGTTATTGAATTAGCGAAATCGTTTGGTATAAATGTTATTGAAAGACCTGTTGATAAAACAGAATTACTTATTGCTGATGAAGTATTTCTAACTGGCACAGCAGCTAAAATTACACCTGTAAAGCAAATAGAATCAACAAATATTAATAATGATCGTCCCATAATGAATAAATTGAAAAATAAGCTTATCGAAATAACGGAAGGTCGTTCACAAGACTATGATGATTGGATAACACGCATCAATATTAGTTAATTTTAATTTTCCTTTTAGATTATGGTTTCATTTAGAAATTATTTAAATAGAGATGATAAACCAATTATTATTTTCGATGGTGGGACAGGTACTTCTTTTCAAAATTTAAATTTATCATCACATGATTTTGGTGGAGATGAATTAGAGGGTTGTAATGAAAACTTAGTCTTATCCTCTCCTAATACTGTTGAACAAGTACATAATTCATTTCTTGAAGCAGGTTGTCATGTAATTGAAACCAATACATTTGGTGCTTCATCTATTGTTTTAGACGAATATAGTATTTCTAATAAAGCTTATGAAATCAATAAAAAAGCAGCTCAGATAGCTAAAAAATGTGCAAACTTATTTTCATCTATTAATACTCCTAGATTTGTCGCTGGATCAATTGGGCCAACTACAAAATTACCAACATTAGGTCATATTAGTTTTGATAAGCTTAAAGATTCATATGAAGAACAAATAAATGGTCTAATTGACGGAGGTATTGACCTTCTATTGATTGAAACATGCCAAGATGTTTTACAAATAAAATCAGCATTAACTGCTTCTCAAGAAGTTATTAAAAACAGGAATATTGAATTACCAATAATGATATCCATAACTATGGAAACCACAGGAACGATGCTTGTCGGATCAGATATAGCCTCTGCATTAACAATATTAGAGCCATACAATATTGATATTCTGGGACTGAATTGTGCAACTGGCCCAGTTCAAATGAAAGAACATATTAAGTATTTAGCTGAAAATTCACCTTTTGCAATTAGTTGTATACCTAATGCAGGATTACCTGAAAATATAGGAGGTGTTGCTCACTATAAATTAACTCCATTGGAGTTGAAAATGCAGTTAATGAACTTTATTTATGATTTTAACGTACAACTTATTGGCGGATGTTGTGGGACTACTCCTGAACATATCAAGCATTTATCATCAATCATTGAGGAAATAGTTAATAAAAAAATAAATAAAAGACTTCCTACTGTAAAAACAAATTTTGTTCCTTCAGCAGCTTCTATATATAACGCAGTTCCATATAAACAAGATAACTCAATATTAATAGTTGGAGAGCGTTTAAATGCTAGTGGATCAAAAAAAGTAAGGGAATTACTAAATGAAGATGATTGGGACGGCTTGGTATCAATTGCTAAACAACAGCAAAAAGAAAATGCTCACATACTAGATGTCAATGTTGATTATGTAGGAAGAGATGGAGTTAAAGATATGAAAGAAATTACCTCAAGATTAGTTACAAATATAAATCTTCCATTAATGATAGATTCAACAGATGCAGATAAAATGGAAAGTGGATTAAAGACTGTTGGAGGAAAATGCATTATAAATTCAACAAACTACGAAGATGGAGATGACAGATTTAATCAGGTCTTAAAACTTGCATTAGAATATGGTGCTGGAATAGTAATTGGAACTATTGATGAAGATGGAATGGCAAGAACATCACAAAAAAAATATGACATTGCAAAAAGAGCATTAATTAAAACTAGATCAAGTGGCCTCGCTGATTATGAGATATTTTTTGATCCTCTAGCATTGCCAATATCTACTGGAATTGAAGAAGATAGATTAAATGCTAAAGCAACTATTGAAGCTATATCAAAAATAAGAAAAAGCTTTCCAGATATTCATATTATTTTAGGGATATCTAATATTAGTTTCGGGCTTTCACCATTATCAAGAATTAATCTAAATTCAATATTTCTCGATGAATGTATAAAGGCAGGATTAGATTCAGCGATTATTGCACCAAATAAAATATTGCCTCTTTCTAAAATATCTGCGGAAACAAAAAAATTATGTTTAGATTTAATTTATGACAGAAGAAATTTCGAAAATGAAATATGTATATATGATCCATTAGTTGAACTAACAAAAGCATTCCAAGATATAACAATCAGTGACTTTAAAAAAGCCTCTACTTCAAACAAAAACCTCACCTTAGAAGAAAAACTTAAAAACCATATTGTAGATGGGGAAAAAATAGGTTTAGAAGAACAATTAAATAATGCGCTTAAAAAATACAAACCACTTGAAATAATTAATACTTATTTATTAGATGGAATGAAAGTAGTCGGCGAACTATTTGGATCCGGACAAATGCAATTACCTTTTGTATTGCAATCAGCCGAAACAATGAAATTTGCTGTTTCAGTGCTTGAACCATATATGGAAACAGTAGATGAAAAAATATCTAACGGAAAATTACTAATAGCAACTGTTAAAGGAGATGTTCATGATATAGGTAAAAATTTAGTTGATATAATTCTCTCAAATAATGGTTTTGATGTAATCAACCTTGGAATTAAGCAAGATGTTTCAGCGATTATTGATGCACAAAAAAAACATAAAGCAGACTGTATTGCTATGAGTGGTTTACTTGTTAAATCTACAGCATTTATGAAGGATAATTTAGAAGCATTTAACAATGCTGAAATTAATGTTCCAGTTATTCTTGGAGGTGCAGCATTAACTCCAAAATTTGTGAATGAAGATTGTAGTCAGATATATAAAGGTAAAATTTTGTATGGAAAAGATGCTTTTACAGATTTACAATTTATGAATGACTATATGGATAGTAAAAAGAAAGGGAATTGGTCAAATGAAAATGGTTTTACTAATACTGATGATATTCAAATTAAATTAGCTTCCCCAAGATCTTCCGCTAAAGATAAAAATTTAAATAAAAATTTTGAAAAAACCAAAAGTATTCAATTAATTGATAATTTTAATAGATCTAATTTTGTAGAGGAAGAGGAACCTATAAATGCTCCATTTTTGGGAACTAGAGTCCTTCAAGATATTGAAATAGACTTTGACAAACTAATTTTTTATCTGGATAAAAAAGCATTATTTAGTGGTCAATGGCAAATTAAAAAAAATAAAGGTCAATCAGTAGAAGAATACAATAATTATTTAGATTCATATGCAAATCCATTACTTGAAAAATGGATCAATATTATTTTAGATAAAGGCTTAATTTCACCAAAAGCAGTCTATGGCTACTTCCGTTGCGGGAGGAATGATAATAGTATTTATCTCTTTGATAATGAATCAAATAAAAGAATTTCTGAATTTAACTTTCCTAGACAAAAATCGGGAAATAATCTTTGTATTGCTGATTTTTACTGTGATCTTAAAAATAATGATCCAGTTGATATATTTCCAATGCAAGCAGTAACAATGGGGGAAATAGCCAGCGAATATTCCCAAGAATTATTTAAAGCTGATAAATATAGTGATTATTTAATATTTCATGGTTTAACCGTTCAATTAGCAGAAGCTCTTGCAGAATATGTTCATTCAATAGTAAGAATTGAATGCGGATTTAAATCATATGAGCCAAACAATAACCGTGAAATATTAGCTCAAAAATATAGAGGAGCTAGATACTCATTTGGTTATCCAGCTTGTCCTAAAGTTTCTGATTCAAATATACAGTTATCATTATTGGATACAAAAAGGATTAATTTAACAATGGATGAATCAGAGCAATTACATCCTGAACAAAGTACTACTGCTATAATTTCACTTCATTCAAAAGCAAAATATTTTAGTGCCTAAATAAATTTTAGATTATAGATCATTTTCAAGATAATCTATAATTTCTTCTTGAAGTTCTTCCATAATTTCAGAATCACTTATATCGATGCCATCACCCGCAGCGTCTTGAATTAATTCTAAATAATATGATGCCCCATCACTCGCCAAGAATTCAGTTGCTGATGTTTCATCACATTCTTTAAAAGCTTCAATTAGGGATTTAAATGCTATGTTTTCAGTGAAGTCCCAATCCATATTGAAAAAAACCTTATTAAAATTATTACCTCTTTACCCCCCATATTCGTCAACCCTTTTTTAAGAAATGTATGAGTATTTATTATTATTTAAATAAATTATCTAAAAATGAATAAAGAAAGTCAAAAAAATAATGAACATTTAAATGTTTTAGGACAAAAGCTCGAGGTATGCAGCTGCAAACCTCTTACAGGTTGGTTTCGAGATGGATATTGCAAATACGATTCAAATGATGGAGGAAATCATTCAATTTGCTGCATAATGGATGATAATTTCCTTAAATATAGTAAGTCTCAAGGTAATGATTTAATAACACCCATGCCAATGTATTCGTTTCCAGGCTTGAAGGATGGAGATCATTGGTGTATTTGTTTAGATAGGTGGAGACAAGCATTGCTTGATGGCTTAGCACCTATGGTTATTTTAGAAGCAACAAATATAAAAGTTTTAGAATCTGTATCGTTAGAAAAATTAAAAGAATATCAATTTAATAAAAAGTAATTCCAAATTAATTATGTTTTTTAAAATGATTATGAGAATTTATTTCTATTTTATAAATGAGAAATGAAAAATATTGGGTTAAAGCATTAGATCAAACTCATTTATCTATTACCAATAATGGCTTATTTCCTTTAAAAACGAATGTTGTAACTAGGGAATATTATAATAAAAATGATTTTATAATTAGAGAACTTGATACTTCAAGATTTAAGAAACAAAATAGTTATGGTCCAAAACAGAATCCATTTAACCCATGGGATAAGATACTTGAAGTTGATAAAATTGGAACTAATCATCAACTAATACTAAATAAATATCCTGTACAAAAAGGTCATATTTTACTAATAACAAATACTTGGAGACCTCAAGATGGATGGTTAGATATTAATGATTGGATAGCTATACAAATGGTAAATGAAGATACAAGTGGCCTATGGTTTTTTAATAGTTCTTCCATAGCAGGAGCAAGTCAACCGCATAGGCATTTTCAGCTTTTAAGAAGAGATCATGGTGAAATTAATTGTCCAAGAGAGAAGTGGTTTTTAGATTTTGAAAATAATAATGATCAAGATAGCAAGCTTAAGAAAAATGCTGTTGTCTCAAAATTTAACTTTTTAGATAATTCAATAAATATTTATAATTTATACTTAGAACTTTCAAACAAAATTGGTTTAGGAAATCCAATTGATGATGAAAAACCAAAATTTCCTTACAATATTTTAATTACAAATAATTGGATAGCCATAATTAAAAGAAAGTATGATCACGTCCATGGCTTTAGTGTTAATGGGTTGGGTTTTGCAGGATATTTACTAGTCACAGAAAAATCTAATATTAATTATTTAAAGAAATATGGACCAGAGAAACTTCTTGAGAATTTTGTTTGAAAATTAACTACTAACTTCAACTTTGTCTCTGGAAATTTGATTTTCTAGAACTTCTATTGAAGCACTTACTGATGCAATTTTTCTTTCAAGAGAATCCTTGATGTAGTTAAGCATTTCTAATTTCTTTTTTTGATAAAAAGACTTTTTTTCTTCTGAGGATTTAAAATTACAATAAAACATTTTTATTTTTATTATAAAAATTTATCTTGTTGAGACGTGACTTATAAAAAACAAGATTTTGATTTAAAGACAATATAATTATTTTGACTTTCATAATATGAATACAATTAATATTTTTGTTCTATTATAAAAAAAAATGATTAATTGAGTAATTCTGAGAATTCAAATACAAAAAGAATTTCAATTGATTTGCCAGAAGAGTTAGTTTCTAGGTTTGATCAATTACGAAAAGAATGGGGTTTTAGAGCAAGAGGTCCTGTAATAGAAAAGTTGCTTACAGAAATTCTTCAAGAAGAAGAATTATTACCTAAAATTCAACAACAGACAATTGATTACAGCGAAAAGGGGGATGTTAATGAATACTCTAACTTTGATGAAAAGAGTGCTTTAGTTCTTATTAAATCTGATAAGGATGAGAGTATTAGTAAAGAATCCGAAGAAAAACTTCTTTTAAATAATAAAGAAGTTATTGAAAAACCAAACTTAAACATCAACCTACCTAATTTTGTTGGAAAAAAAGTTAAAAATCTGAGAAGAAGTATAAATATTGAAAAGACAAAACAAAAAATTAATGACATTCAAATTAATACAATTAAGGAAAATGATTTAATTAAATGTCGGATTGAAATTATAAGCCATTGGAAAAACCTATATGGATCAATTCCAAATGAACAAGTAATAGAAGCATCTATTGATTGGTTTTGTATAGATATTTGGCCAAATATTGATGGAACCGAGCAGTTGCCATTCACTTGGAGTGCCGCAAATAAATTAATGTCGGATTTATGCCCTTTTTGGATAAAACAAACTCCCTCCTTAGAGTTGGTTATTTTAATGATAGGTGTATTAGAAGATCCATTTGCAACATCTGATTTAATAAATAGGGTCCCAACATTAGTAAGAAGATTTATAAGTAGGTTTAAAAGAAAAAATAAAGGAAATTCATTTGAAGCACTTGATTCAACAATGACTGTTCATGGAGCTCTAAAATTATTAAAGTTATCCACCGCCGCAGGGTCAGCACATACATTAAATAAAATACGAGAAGCATATAAAATTAAAGCTTTAGAAACCCATCCAGATTCTGGTGGATCTACTGATGAGATGAGGAAATTAAATGATGCATATCAATTACTTAAAAATATGTATAGAAGATAGTATTAATAGTCTTATATGAGACTTGAAGCAAGTCTTAACAAAAGTCTTACATAAGACTTAAAAGATACAAAATTAATTTAAAATTTAGCTAGTAATTCTTGCTTTTCAGAGTAGTACATATCAAATGGTGCGTATTTATTAAAAATAAGGCTGTATTACACTTCTTATATAAGACTTAATAAAACACTTCCCAGCACCTCCCTATGCAGAAGAGTTGAATAAGATTTTTCCAAAGGGTATTACTAGTCTCATACTAGACTTATAGATAGTCTATTAATAAATCTTATATAAGACAATCAACATATATACTAATTCTATAAATTATTGTCCTTTGTTTGTCCAGTCTTGAATTATTTTGTAAAAACCGTTGATATAACTTGAGTTTATATTATGAAGTGCTGCCTTAAAGACAGTACTACTGAACTTGGAGTTTTTGAAGGGCTGTTTCTTTTTCAATACTAGGAACATCGCTCAAGCCATTAGCGTCAAACCAAGGAGCGCTTGCCCAGTCGAATCCATCTCCGAATGTATTGTCGGGAGATGTTATGTACCAATGACAAGACGAATCTGGTACATCGACGGCGCATCTGGACCAATCATCAGACCATTGAGGTACTTGAACCCAAAGAATAGAAGAAAGTAAAAATGAAAGAATATTAATCATAGGTTTTATTATAGATGATTAAATAAATTTATAGGAATATTAAACGTCTAAACTAAGACTTATTTATAGACTTATATTAAGTCTTATCTGAGAATAAAAATACATTTATTTTCTTAATTTAGTTGAGAATTTCTTTTCTATTATTTCAACAATACTATCGTGGAGAAATCCAATATCAGAATCAAGTAAAGTTTTTTCTGAATCTCTGTAAGACAATCTAAATGTGTAACTTATTAAGTCTTTACCAAAGTTATTATCATCGTAAACATCAATTAAATTAACATCCTCCAATAATTTTTTACCAGATTTCTTTATTTGTGTAATTATCTCGCTTACTAAATATTTTTTATTGAATATAAAATTAATATCACGTTCCATTTTTGGAACTGTTGGAAATTCTTTAAAAACAGTCACCCATTTATTTTTTCTAGTACTAGCTTTTAGTATGTTTTTTAAATTTAAACTAAATAAGTACATTTTTTTTAATGCCTTTTTATTAGAAATTAATTTTGGATGAATTTCACCAAAATAACCGACTTCATTTCCTTCAGTAAATAATCTAGAGGATCTGCCTGGATGAAGAAAATCTATCGTATTAGTTGGTTTATCATCAATTTGTATATTTAATATTGTTAAGGCTTCCTTTAACTTTCCTCTTGCTTCGTAATAGTTCAAATTATTAACTTTATTAGATCCTATCCATTGTTCAAATTTTTTATTTCCATAAATTGCTCCATTTAAAATTTCCTCCTGTGATAAATCTGGTTTTTTATGAAATATATTTCCGACTTCAAATATCCAGCAATAGTTATGACCTGATTTAATATTTTGATTACAAATTTTAATGTGTTCTTGCCAAATATTATCTCTTAAACAACTTGTCTCCAAAAGCAAAGGATTTGAAATTTTAATTAAATTGTTATTACTTTCTGGTACAAGAGAATATGATAATACTTCATTAAATCCATTAACTATTAAACTAGTTTTTAACTTCCTTAAAGCTATTTGAGAGGAGGAAAGCTTTCCTGGTTTTATCGGATTTGGTAAATTCAAATCAAACATGTCATAACCAATTAATCTTGCAATTTCCTCTATTAAATCAATTTCTCGTAATAAATCTTGGGATCTGTTGGGTATAACTTCTACCTCCCATCCATATTCCTGGACGTTTAAGGTACAACCTATTAGCTTTAATTTCTCTGTTATTTCTGTATCTGTTAAATACCTTTTATCTAATTTATCCTTTTTATCTTTAACATCATTTTCAATTAAAATTGGACCTAGTATTTTATGAATTCTCTCTCTCCTTAAAGATATTAATTTTTCTTTATTAGCAAAGTCTATAGAAGTATTTATTATTGGATTTGTAATAGTAAAGTATTCTTCTAAAATGTTTATAGCGCGGGTGACTGAATCTAAGGTATTTTTGTAAGAGATTCCTTTTTCATATCTACTACTAGATTCTGTTCTAATTCCAATTTCTTTTGATGATTTTCTAATAGAAACAGGGTTAAAAACTGCTCCTTCAAGATAAATTGAAGATGTATCCTCATTTACAGCTGTTTCCAAACCACCTATTACACCCGCTATAGCAACTGGTTTGTCGTCACAAGCGATAACAGTAATATTTTCATTAAGTTTATAATTCTCACCATTCAAACAAAGAAGACTTTCATTATTATATGCCTTTCTAACAGAGAAATCCTGAAATGAAACCTTTCGCCCAATTAAATTAGTTAATTTATCTTTATCAAATGCATGTAATGGTTGTCCCTGTTCTAAAAGAATATAGTTAGTTATGTCTACCAAAAGATTAATAGATTTAATTCCTGATCTATCTAAACGATTTTTAAGCCATATTGGAGATAATTCCTTCCCATTGACAGACTCAATATTACTAATTGAATAAAGACAATTTGTTGTAATTGCGTCATGGCAGAGCTCAAAATTGTTATGAGTATTTATTTTATACTTATTTTTTAAATCTGGAAAATTTATCTTTGTTTCCAATAGAGCAGATATTTCTCTTGCGATGCCAACTACAGACATTCCATCGGGCCTATTTGCAGTAATCGCCAAATCATAGATGAAGTCGTTGAGATCAAGTAAATCAGCTCCTGATGTACCTAATTTATGTTTTAAAGCTATATCCTGATCAATAATGGCAATTCCTTCACTAGATTCTTCAATTCCTAATTCTTCTAAAGAAC
Organism: Prochlorococcus sp. AG-679-K21; assembly: GCA_003208885.1. Taxonomy (GTDB): domain Bacteria; phylum Cyanobacteriota; class Cyanobacteriia; order PCC-6307; family Cyanobiaceae; genus Prochlorococcus_A. Next base: position 26,613 of record QCUP01000013.1, read on the forward strand.
AAATCATTCCTTCACTAAAAACCCCTCTTATTTCACTCTTTTTAATTGTTAAATTTATCGCATTTAAATGTGTACCAACAGGAGCCACATAAACATATATATTTTGCTTTACATTTTTTGCTCCACAAATTATTTGTAATGGATTAGACCTTCCAATATCAACACTGCATATAGACAATTTATCTGAATTCTCATGTTTAATTACTGACAAAACCTTCCCAAGAACTATACCTTTAACATTTTCTGAACAATCAACAAGTGATTCAACTTCGAAGCCACCTATTGATAGTTTTTCAGACAAATCTTCTGGAGTAGTATTAATTTCTACAAGAGTTTTCAACCAATTCTGAGAGACCTTCATTTATTATTTTTGTCTAATGATACTAAAAGAAAAGTAAATATATGCAAAATAGTTTCTTGAAGTTGTACAATAGAGAATTATACAACAACGTATTAATCAAAATGGCGAAAAAAGGTACAAGAGTTGTCGTAACCTTAGAATGTACTGAAGCTAGAACAAGTTCAGAACCAAGGAGATCTAATGGTGTATCTAGATATACTACTGAGAAAAACAAAAGGAATACTACAGAAAGATTAGAACTTAAAAAATTCAATCCACATCTAAACAAAATGACAATTCACAAAGAAATCAAATAAAAAAATCACAAAACAATGCCAAATTCAATTTTTAAAAAACAATTATCCCCAATTAAGCCTGGCGACCCAATTGATTATAAAGACGTTGAGCTTCTTAAAAAATTCATAACTGAAAGAGGCAAAATTTTACCAAGAAGAATGACTGGATTGACCTCTAAACAACAAAGAGATCTAACGTTGGCAGTAAAAAGAGCAAGAATTATTGCATTTTTGCCATTTGTTAACCCTGAAGGATAATTCTATAAATCATAGTTACTTAAATAATATTTTAAATATTTGAGAGATTTAACTTATTTAAAAACTTTTATAATTGATTCCAAAGATCCAAAGGAGGTTGACGATGCTTTTTCATTGGAGTTAATCGAAGGAAACATAAAAAAATTATGGATACACATTAGCAATCCATGCAAATTATTTTTAACAGATTCAAAATTTGATATTTATGCAAGAAATAAAAGTAGCAGCCTCTACTTAATTAACCAATATATCCCTATGTTGCCAGATGAAATTATTCAAAAAGCAAATCTAAATCAAAATAAAATCTCAGATACAATAAGTGCATCAATAATATTTAATGATAATGGTTCTATAAATAAATATGAAATAGTAGAAGCAAAAATAAAACCAAAATATCAATTAATATATGAAGATGCAGAAGAAATTATTGAATTAGAACCTAAAGAAGAATTTGAAATAGTTGAAATTAAAAATTTATTACTTAAAAGCATTAATTATCGAAAAAAACAAGGCGCAATAATTTTTGATACACCAGGTTATAAAATTAATGTTATAAATGGAAATGTAGAAATTAATAAAATACAAAAATCTATATCGCAATCAATTGTATCTGAATCAATGATACTT
>QCUP01000014.1 GCA_003208885.1 Prochlorococcus sp. AG-679-K21
ATTCAAAGTAGTGGCTCTTTCAGCGGGGAGAAATATAGACTTATTGACGGAGCAAGTTAGTCAACATAAACCAGAAGTTATTGCTATTGAGGATGAAAATCTTTTAACAGATTTAAAAAATAATATTAACAATTTAGGAATAAGTAATCCTCCTATAGTTTTAGGTGGTCGAGAGGCAATTAATTCAGTGGCAGCATGGGAGTCTGCTGATACTGTAATTACTGGAATAGTAGGATGTGCTGGACTTATTCCGACGATGTCAGCTATTAAGGCTGGTAAAAATATTGCGCTTGCCAATAAAGAAACCTTAATTGCCGCGGGGTCCGTTGTTATACCTGCTTTAAAGGAAAGCAAAAGTAGACTTTTACCTGCGGATTCTGAGCATTCAGCCATCTTTCAATGCATACAAGGATTACCTAATTATGAAAATGCCGATTTTTCAACAGGTCAAATCCCAAATGGTTTAAAAGCTATTCATTTAACTGCATCAGGAGGTGCTTTTAGAGATTGGGCAGTAGAGGATTTAAAAAATGTCACAGTGGAAGATGCGACTTCCCATCCAAATTGGAGTATGGGGAGAAAAATAACTGTAGATTCTGCCACTCTAATGAACAAAGGATTGGAGGTTATTGAAGCACATTATCTTTTTGGGACGTCCTACGAAAATATTGAAATTGTTATACATCCTCAAAGTATTATTCATTCAATGATTGAGATGGAAGATTCTTCTGTCCTAGCTCAATTAGGATGGCCTGATATGAAGCTCCCAATTTTATATGCAATGAGTTGGCCAGAAAGGTTCAAAACTAATTGGAAAAGATTTAATTTAACTGAGATTGGGCAACTTACATTTAAAAAACCGGACGAAGTAAAATATCCATGTATGGGACTTGCATATTCAGCAGGGAAATGTTCAGGTACAATGCCTGCAGTACTTAATGCTGCAAATGAAATGGCAGTAGATCAATTTCTAAAAGAAAAAATTTCTTTTCAAGAAATTCCTATCTTTATAAATAAAACTTGCGAATCACATTTGAATAAAATCAACTTAAACCCAAAGTTAGAAGATATTCTAGAGGTTGATAATTGGGCGAGGATTTTTGTTCAAGAAGAGATAAAAAAAGGCAAAAAATATATCAACGTAGGTTAAAAAAAGTGAACGTTCAAAAGCACTTATTACTTTGTGCAACGCCTACAAAACAAAAATGTTTTAAAGGCGATGAAGGTAATAAGACTTGGGAATGTCTTAAAAAGACTTTAAAAAATTATGAGAATGATTCTTCTTCAAGAAATATACAAATAATGAGATCTAAAGTTGATTGTTTAAGAATATGTAAAAATGGACCAATTCTTCTTATTTGGCCTGATGGCATTTGGTATGAAAAAGTTTCTCCAGAAAAAGTATCAGAAATTTTCACCTCTCATGTAATTAATGGTAATCCAATCGAAAAGTGGATTTTTAAAAAAACTCCTTTTGAAAAATAATTTTAAAAATATATATTTCTTAAAGACTTAAAAGCCAATTCTTAACTGCTTCATCAGACCAACAACCATTATTTGAATGAAAACCATTATGACCCCCTTTATTAGTTATTAGAATAGTTAATTTATTAAATGATTCATTCAAAGAATTTTTTAAATTTAAAGTAGATTGATATGGAACCCAAGGATCATCCTTAGCGTGGATTAAAAGAGTAGGGGGAAGATTCTTAATTAAATTTTGAATCCTAAAAATAGGTGAAGCTTGATAATAATAATCCTCTAAAGATTTGAACCCCCAACTAGGTGCAGTGAAATTTGCATCAAATTCTCCTATCGTTTTTAAACCTTTAATTTTTTTACTCAAGCTACTTTTAGGAAATAAAATCCCTTCGTTTTTAAATCCGTTCCATAATTGCCTTTTCAAACGTTGCATTAACCATTTTTGATATAAAAAATTTCGAGGTCTTTCTATACAATTGCTGCAAGATAATAAATCTAAAGGACTACTAACGCAAGCCAATCCATCTAATAATTTTCTACTACTATTTTTTGAGCTGTGGTCTAAGCAGGCATTAAGAAGAATAGTTCCTCCTAAAGATAATCCAACTCCAAATATAGGTAAATCTTCTTTATTTTTTAAAGAATCTTTTAATTCAGAATTAAGAAGTTGTCTAAAATTTTTAAGCCCCAAAATAATATCATTCGAACATCTTGCGGAATAATTCCCTTTCGCCAAATATCTAGCTGAACCAGCCCCTCTAAGATTTAATTTAAGAACTCCAAATCCATTATTAACTAACTTTCTAGCAATTCGTTTTAAACCAAAACGCATAGTAGATCCTCCTAATCCATGAGTAATAAGAACAATTCCTTTTAAACAATCTAAGTTCTCTGGTAACTCTAAGAACCCTAATAGATAATCACCATCAAATTTTTCTGAAAGAATATTATTTATTGGTAAAAGTATTTTTTTATTTGTTTTAGCTTGTTGAAGATCAAAAATAAATGTATCTCTTAAAGTTTGAAGGTCCCCTCCAATCCAAGGAAACGCCTGTTTAAAAGGTCTTTTGTTTATATAGTCTGAGAACTTAAATAAGAGATTACTATTTATCGCCAACTCCTAGATCCTTTAATTCTCCAATTAACTCACTTAAAACTTTCTTGGCATCACCAAAAACCATAGAGGTATTTGGCAAGTCAAACAAATCATTTTTTATACCCGAATAACCAGCGCTCATCCCTCTTTTTATTACAAAGACTGTTCTTGCTTCTTGTACATCAAGAACAGGCATTCCATATAAAGGAGAACTCTTGTCATTTTTTGCTTGAGGATTAACAACATCATTTGCCCCTAAGACCAAAACAACATCTGTTGCTGGGAATTCTGGATTAACAACATCCATTTCTTTGAGTTGTTCATAAGGAACATCTGCTTCTGCCAAAAGAACATTCATATGTCCTGGCATTCTGCCTGCCACAGGATGAATTGCATAAACAACTTCAATACCATTTTGTTCTAGTTTTTTGGTTACTTCTCTCAAAGTATGTTGTGCTTGAGCCACAGCAAGACCATATCCGGGAACAACGATTACCCTATTTGCTGCCTCTAATGTTAAAGCACATTCTTCAACACTACAGGAAGTTATATTTGTATATTCCCCTGATCCAGAAGATGTAGTAGTTTGTGCAGATAAAGAGCCTCCAAAAAGGACAGAAATCAGAGATCTGTTCATTCCTTTGCACATTACCTGAGTTAATATCAATCCTGCTGCTCCCACCATTGCTCCAGCCACAATTAAAAGCTGACTGTCTACTACAAAACCTGCAGCTGCAGCTGCGATACCTGAATAGCTATTTAAAAGAGATATAACAACCGGCATATCTGCACCACCAATTGGCAAAGTTACCCCAATTCCTAAAAGAGTAGAGGCTATAACTAAAAGCCAAATCGAACTAACATTACCGCTTATTAGGTATATGAAAGATATCAATGAAGTTACTCCAAAAACAATGTTTACAAAATGTCTAGCTTTAACCTGAGTCCATCCAGGGGTGGACAGCCAACCTTGTAATTTAGCCATTGCCACGATTGAACCTGAAAAAGTAATCGCACCAACAAATATTGAAACTGAAATAGAAGCATCATTAATAAAAGGTTCTAAAGAACCTGCTTTCGCTACTTCATTAAAAGGGAATAAAAATGCACCAATAGCTACCAATAGAGAAGACATTCCACCAAAACCATTGAATAAAGCTACAGTCTCTGGCATTGATGTCATTGGAACCTTCTTAGCAAGTAAAGTTCCTAACAAACTCCCCACTAAGGATCCAACAATGATCCATGCCCATGATTGAGATGGGATTCCAGAAGTACCTAGATAGTAGGAGAGTAAACCTACAACAGAAAGCAACATAGCAAATGCTGCTAATATATTTGCTTCTCTAGCAGACCTAACTTTTGATAACCCTTTTATACCAAGTGCTAATAAAAGAACTGCTAGAAGATCTATAACGAATTTAATAATATCAGGAAGATTCATTTTATGTAATTAATAGATTATTTATTTTTTTTTGTAGGTTTACGACTAAACATGGCAAGCATTCTGTCCGTTACAAAAAAACCACCTACAACGTTAAAAAGAGCAAATCCAAGAGATATTGATCCGATTATTAATAATGGACTATTTGGCTCTGCTTTTATAATTGCAGTTAATGCTGCCAACATTGTTATACCTGAGATGGCATTTGCCCCACTCATTAAAGGTGTATGAAGTGTTGGAGGTACTTTTCCTATTAACTCCAGACCTAATAAACTTCCAAGCAACAAAACCCAGAGCAAGCTATCAAAATTCATAATTTAATTAAGACCTCAATTTTCAAAAACTTTATTTTGAAGGATAACTCCTTCATTACTTAATAAACAGCCAGAGATTAATTCATCCTCTTTATCTAGATTAATTACACCATCTTTTATGAAAGGTGTAATCAAAGATGTGAGGTTCTTAGCATAAAGTGTACTTGCATCATATGGAACAGATGATGGTAACTCGCCAGCTCCTATTAGCTTTACTCCATTCTTAATAATAGTTTCATTAGATTTTGTTCCTTCGCAATTACCTCCTTGAGATACGGCCAAATCAATCACTACTGCTCCAGGTCGCATCTTTTCAATCATATGAGAATCGATTAAAACAGGAGCTTTTTTACCTAAGACTTGTGCAGTACAAACAGCAACATCAGCTTCGGATAAATATTTAGTTAAGGTAGCCTTTTGTTTAGAAAGGAATTCAGGCGTAACTGCTTTTGCATAACCACCTGATTCGCCTGGTTTTTCGTCAATTTCAGGAAGTTCTATAAATCTTGCTCCAAGAGATTCAACTTGCTCTTTTACAGCTGGCCTAATATCTGATACAAAAACAATAGCTCCAAGTCTTTTTGCAGTGGCAACTGCCTGCAATCCTGCAACCCCTCCACCAAGAACAACAACTTTCGCAGGCTGTACAGTTCCTGCTGCAGTCATAAGCATCGGAAAATATCTATCAAGTTCACTTGCTGCTAAAAGAACTGCTTTATATCCTGCGATATTGGCTTGAGAAGAAAGTACATCCGATGATTGAGCTCTACTAATTCTTGGAAGTAATTCCATTGATAAAGCTGAGATCTTTTTACTAGTTATAGTTTTTTGAAGTTTTTCATTAGCATATGGATTTAAAAGGCCTAGCAAAATAGCACCTTTTTTTAACTTGTTTAAATTAGATTCAGAAGGAGGTTGAACACAAAAAACAACATCGGCATTCTCCCAAATATTTATATTAGATTTACTAACAATTTCACCTCCAGATTCTTTGTATAAAATGTCGTTAAACCCTGATAGTTCCCCAGCTGAACTTTCTACAAAAACTTCGCATCCAAGACCCTTTAATTTTTTTACAGCTGAAGGAGTAGCTGAAACTCTTCTCTCTCCAGAGGCTGTTTCAATAGGAATGAGTATCTTTGTCAATTTATAGTATTTTTAAACATACTAAAGATAATTTGAATAAAGTCAAAAGTCTTGGAGTTTGAGTTTTGTTAAAAATATATTTTCTTTTTTTTAAATTATGGCTATGAAAAATATATAAGTATTAAAAATCTAATGAGCATAAAAGCTATTGAATGTCCAGATGGAGTTTGTCATAGTCATCATGGCGGGCATGCTGTCCCAAGACAAGCCATGCAAAGAAACTTAGAAAAGCATGGGAAAGACTGGTGTGAAAAACTAGCTGAAAGAATTTATGAAATGTCAGTTGATACTTATTCTCAAACAGTAATGCCTAGTCTTCATTCTTCAGGTTGGCAAAGAAGACATCTAGATTGGGAATTTAAATTAGCCGAAAATGATTCTGAACCAGATGAAGCTTTAGTTGAAGGAATCATAAATGCTACTGAAAGTTTCCTTAGAAGCAGTGAAGTGCATAGATTATTCATACAAGAATTAGTACAGGGTACTTTTGAAGAAGCTAATGATAAAAAAATAATTTCTAAAGCTATAAAGTCTATTATTGAAGAGGAAATAGTTATTTCATTAAGAGAAAAAAAAGAAACTCTTTTAAGAAAAATATCTTCAAAATTAGTTTTAGAAGAAAAAGTTAGCGAGGAGCTTGCAATAAATTCAGCAAAAGAAGGTTATGATGAAGTTGAAAGGTTACTCGTAAATCATACAGAGGCAGTTTAGATCTAATTCTTTATATTTTCTTTGTATTTAAGGGGAAATACAGGGTCAAATATTAACTAATTATTAAATTATTGTTTGAAAGTACAAAGTTGTAACTTATTAGACAATGTTTAAAGCAATTCATATGCTTATCTATAGTCAATTCCAAATAAGGAAATGTCTAAATTTATAAGAAAGAGAATCGATGTAGCGACCTGTTGGGCCACCAACAGAATATCCGTAATGGATACTCTTGAAAAATATGAGGATAGTTATGCAATTGCAGAGGAGTTCAGAGAATGGATATTGCATATTGGCGAAGAAAATGAAAACCTAAAAAGTTCTGTATTAAATTTCCCTAATGAATTAAAAGAATTATTAAATCAAAAGATAAATGAGAACTTAATCGAGTGAAATCCGACCTTCATAAGTAAGACTAATTTATTAATATTAGAATAAATAGATATTTAAATGGAAACAAAAGTAAAAGAAGACAATGTTGAAAATTTAGTGATAATAGGTTCTGGTCCAGCAGGTTATACAGCTGCTATATATGCAGCACGTGCGAACCTTCAACCTCTTTTAGTAACGGGATTTAATTCTGGTGGAATTCCAGGGGGCCAATTAATGACAACTACTTTCGTTGAAAACTATCCAGGTTTTCCTGATGGGGTATTAGGTCCTGAATTAATGGATTTAATGAAAGCTCAAGCCGAAAGATGGGGAACAAATTTATATGAAAGTGATGTTATTTCAATTGATACCAGTAAAAGTCCATTTGAGTTAAAAACCTTAGAAGGAAGTATTAAATCCAATTCAATTATTATCGCAACTGGCGCGAGTGCTAATAGGTTAGGTGTTATAAATGAAGATAAATTTTGGAGCAAAGGGATAAGTGCTTGCGCAATTTGTGATGGAGCGACGCCACAGTTTAGAGATGAAGAATTAGCAGTTATTGGAGGCGGAGATTCTGCCTGTGAAGAAGCGGCATATCTCACAAAATATGGTAGCAAGGTGCATTTACTCGTTAGATCCGAAAAGCTGAGAGCTAGTGCTGCAATGATAGATAGAGTAAAAGCTAATTCAAAGATTGAAATACACTGGAACACAAAAGTAGAGAAAGCTAATGGTACTGATTGGCTTGAAAATGTTGAAACCATTAACTCACAAAAAGGTAACGTAGAAATTAAAGTTAAAGGACTTTTTTATGCTATTGGACACACTCCTAATACAAAGTTTTTAAACAATAAAATTGAATTAGATAAAAAAGGATATATTGCTTGTAATTCAGGAAGACCAGAAACTTCAATAGAAGGTATATTTGCGGCTGGCGATGTTGTAGATTCTGAGTGGAGACAAGGGGTTACAGCTGCTGGGACAGGATGTATGGCAGCATTAGCTGCTGAGAGATGGTTAGCAGAGAAGAATTTATCAAAAATTATCGTTAGAGAAACAAGCGAACCAGAGAAAACATTGTCTTCATCAAGTTTTAATGAAGAGGAGACAAATGAAGATACTTTCGATTTAAATTCCGAATGGCAAAAAGGTAGTTACGCACTTAGGAAGCTTTATCATGAGAGTAGTAAACCAATATTAGTTATTTTTAGCTCACCAAGTTGTGGACCATGCCATGTACTTAAACCACAACTTAAAAGAGTGATTAAGGAATTTGATGGAGCTGTACAAGGTATAGAAATTGATATAGATAAAGATCAAGAAATCGCTAAACAAGCAGGAATAAATGGAACTCCTACAATACAACTATTTAAAGACAAATTACTTAAGAAACAGTGGCAGGGTGTTAAACAACGTAGTGAATTCAAAGAAGCTATACAAAATATCATCTAAGCAAATTAGATATTTTTTATTTCCTTCTTGCATTATTTTTAGAATTTCCAGTTCTTGGACCACCACCCCCTGCATTTCTTTCACGATACGTAATCCTTCCTCTTGTTAGATCATAAGGACTTATTTCCACCAGTACTTTATCTCCGGCTAATAACTTAATTCTAAATTTAGTTAACTTACCTGCTGCTCTACATAAACATTGGTGACCTTCAGGTTGCTCTAAAGTAACCAAATAAAAACCATTTCCTTGTTCTTTTTCTATAACACCAGATGTTTCGATCATTAAATAATTTATTTTCTAGATTTATATTATCAGAAAAGAATAAACAAAATTCACCTCAACATATTAGGTCAGATGAAATAAGTTAATCGCAAAGATTTTTAATTTATACAAAAAATTTGATTTCATTAATTATTTGCAACTGACCATAATAAAAATTTGCCTTCGCAATTTTTTCAGGATCTTCTAGTTGATCGAAAAAGACAAATCCTAAACTCTCCCATAAAGATGAACCACAAACATTGTTTAATTCGTTAGTTGCCTCTTGAGCGATATTATTTAACTTACGTTCAAGATTTTTAGATTTAGAAATTGACATCAGAATAGTTACATATAGTACAAATATACTATAGTATTTATCTAATGCAACCTTAGAAAGGAAGTCTCTTTTTTTCTTCAATATTTAGATCAGCTTCCATTTCTTTAAGTCTTTTTAAAATCTGCTGATAATATTCTTTAATGTAACTTTCTAAAGAAGTAGAATCTTCTTTTTTAAGTTCTAACAATTCATAAGTATTACTCATATCAGCGTCTAAGGGGACTCCACTACTAGTAACTTCAGCGAAGGCCAATCTCTCAGAAACATTTAGTGCATCTTGAAAAAATGAAACCACGTTCTGAGTTACTTTTATTAGAAAAGGCGAAACTCTAAAAATCTTTGCTTTCTTATTACTATATTTTTCGCATAAAGAAATTACTTCATCAGAATCCCAAGCCTTTGGTCCAACTAAAGGAAGTGAACGCTTATAAGATTTTGGCTTATCTATAGATGAAACAATAATTTTAGCCATATCTTGGGTGTTCATATATGCGATTTTAGTTGGGGTGCCACTCATCCATACAGCTTGACTGTCTAAAACAGGTATGGCGAATTGACTAATGACGCCTTGCATAAAAGCAGCGCATTTGAAAATTGTATAGTCAAAATTAGATTTTTCTAGAAGTTTTTCGGTGCAATACTTAACATCCATTAAGGGTACATTTCTAAACTTTTCTGTTGATAAAATAGAGAGGAAAATAACCCTTTTTATTTTTTTCGATTCACAAGCATTAAAAAGATTAAGTTTACCGTCCCAGTCAGTTTCATATATACTCTTGGAATCTTCGGGTCTCCCAGTTGCGCTATCAATAACTACTTCAATATCTTGTAGAGCATAATCTATATCTCCAGAGTTTAGTAAATTTCCCTTTGTAAGTTCACAACCCCATTCTTGGAGAAAAGAAGCTTTCCTTGGATTCCTAACGAAACATCTAACTTCATGCCCTTCTTCAATAGCTTGCTTTGCTATCTGCCTACCAAGAGTTCCTGTTGCACCTACTAAAAGAATCTTCATACTTGAGGATGTACTTAACTTTCCGAGATTAACTCACTTTCTATAGTATTCGTGAGAATCAATCTCCTTGAAATTTTAATAATAATGCACCACCAACCAATCCAATTGGTATCAATATCCAAAATACAGCAGCAATACTAAAAATTTCTTTAGCCATAGGAAACTTAATCAACTATTATAATTTAACGTTTATATGCATTTTTTAGTAGAAAAAAGAACTAATGCAAATATCTTTAAATTATTTAATAGAGGAACAGAGGGGGTAATTTATATGAACTCTATAGTTAAATCGCATGAAGGAAACGAATCTAATTATTGGAATTGGAATGGATTTAAAATTTTTTGGAGTGTTAAAGGTGAAGATAATCCACATCCAATGATTTTGCTTCACGGGTTCGGAGCAAGTAGTAAACATTGGAGAAATAATTCTTACTACTTTGCACAAAAAGGATATTCTGTTTACTCAATAGATTTAATTGGATTTGGCAATTCAGCTCAACCAGGATTAAATGAAATCGAAAAATTAGATAATGGAGTTTGGTGTAATCAAGTCAGTGATTTTATTAAGCAAGTAATCAGGCCAAAGACTTCTAAAAAGGTTATTTTAATAGGAAATTCTTTAGGTTCTTTAGTAGCTTTAACATGCGCAGTTTATTTGAAGAATGAAATATTATCTGTTATTGCATCTCCTCTCCCTGATCCTATTGTAATTGCGAAAAGAGGATCAAAACTTAATTTGATTTTTGAAAAATTTAGAACCAAAATTATAAAAATATTTTTTAGAGTATTTCCTTTAGAAATAGTTCTATTTTTAATAAATAAACTAGGAATAATAGAGTTAGGACTTAATTCTGCATATTTCAAAAAAGATAAAGTTGATAAAGAATTAATAAATATTGTAAGAAAACCAGTTTTAAGAAAGACGTCGGCGAGAGCACTAAGAGCCATGTGTATTGGAATGGCAACAAGGGGAGATAAATTAAAGGCATCTTACCTTTTAGAACAACTTAGTCTTTCAAAAAAAATTCCTTTTTTATTGTTGTGGGGTGAAAAAGATAATTTCATACCTTTATTTCTTGGCAAAAAGATTGCAAAATTCCATAGATGGGTAGAATTGAAAATAATATCCAATTCAGGCCATTGTGTTCATGATGAAGATCCTTCATTATTTAATCAAATTTCTTATGAATGGATTAGAGACTTAAAAACCTATTAAAATATGAAACATACATTATCAGTACTTGTTGAAGACGAATCAGGGGCATTGAGTAGAATCTCAGGCCTTTTTGCTAGAAGAGGATTTAATATCGATAGTCTTGCTGTTGGGCCTGCTGAAACTAAGGGGATTTCTAGATTAACCATGGTAGTAGAGGGTGATAATGAAACCCTTCAACAAATGACAAAACAACTTAATAAATTATTTAATGTTCTTGGAGTCGTAGATTTTACTAATCTTGCCGCCGTTGAAAGGGAATTAATGCTTCTTAAGGTATCGTCAAAAGAAGATACGAGAAGTAATATTTTGGATATTGTTCAAATATTTAGAGCAAAAGTAGTAGATGTGTCAGATATTGCTTTAACCCTAGAAGTGGTTGGAGATCCAGGGAAATTAGTTGCTTTGGAAAAACTTCTTGAACCTTATGGAATACTTGAGATTGCCAGAACAGGGAAAGTCGCACTTAAGCGATCATCGGGAGTAAATACTGAAATGTTAAAAATAAATAAATACTCTTTAGAGATTTAATTAGAAATTATGATTTCATAAATTAAATCTTCTTTATCTATTTTTTTTAATATTTCTATACCTTTTAAAACTTTTCCAAATATTGAGTATCTTCCATCTAATTCAGGAAATTTATCAGTTACAAAGAAAAACTCAGTAGAAGAAGAGCTTCTTTCTCCACTTTTCACCATAGCTAGTGATCCCTTTTCAAAAAAATTAATAAGATTTACAATTTCTGAAGGATCTAAAATTTGATAACCATATTTTGGTTCGATTTCTTTTTTTAATTTTATTTCTAAGGGAATATTTCTTCCAAGTTTGTTTAAGTTTTGATTTTCTTTTTTGTAATAAATATTTTCAGGATTAGTTCCGGAATGAATTAATTGAACTTGAGGAAAATTAATTATCTTATAAAATCTTCTGTTTTTGTAGATATTTTTTTTTACATTTTGAATAAAATTACTTACAGTGACTGGATTATTTTCTCCATATAATTGCACATCAAGATTACCTTTTGAAGTCTTGAAAACTACTCTTTGGTTCTGTTTTGTACAATAAAGATCAAGCTTTTGACAATAATAATTGGAATCAAAAACACTTTTATAACTGCAACCTGTAATTAACAATAAAAATATCTTAAAAAATAAAAGTGGTTTTAATAAGTTAATTTTCCTTATTTTAAACCCTCCAAATTTACATTTAAAAATTTAGCTAATCTTGCTCCCTCCTCTTCAACTTGCAGCAACGGTTTAAGTTCTCCTGCTCCACTTAAAGGAAGTGCTTTTTTTCTGCCTTTAAGAACTAATGCAATTCTTCTTCTTGGATTAAATCCTTCACTAATATCAAGTTTTACTGACTTAATTTCATCAAAATTTAGTTTAACTTCAATATCCTTAAATAATCCTTTTCTTTTAATTTCAACTGATTGAGAATCTTTATCAAAAAAATTATAACCTGATCCGAAATTTATAAAAACCAAATACCACAAGTATATATTTAGCAAATTGGCTATCACACCATAAGCCCCCATAATTATTCCTTGAGGGATAAAAAGTAAGGTTGAAGGATTACCCAAAGGGAGTAAATCTTTTCCTGTATAGCTTGATAACGCAGCTAATATAAAACCTACTCCACCTATAGTTAACATTCCTCCAATAAGGTAATTCGATATTTTTCTTGAACCATTAATTTTTTGTTCAATTTTATTAAAAGAAGAAACATTTGATTGCATAATATTTATTTTAGAGCCCTATTCCAACTAATTTAACAATTAATATAGAGTATTAATACTTAATTTTTAACGTAAAAGTTAGGAAAGCTTTACAAGGCATTTCATATATACAAATATTTCCCCACTTTACTCTCAATCTTTGTTACAGTCACTGCGTATCCCGAAGCTAAAAACGATTTCTCATGACGATCGCCGTTGGAAGCGCCCCACAGAGAGGATGGTTTGATGTCCTCGATGATTGGTTAAAGCGCGACAGGTTTGTATTTATTGGTTGGTCCGGTTTACTACTTCTACCTTGTGCATATCTTGCAATAGGTGGATGGTTTGTCGGCACAACATTTGTTACCTCTTGGTACACACACGGAATTGCATCTTCATATCTTGAAGGAGCAAACTTTTTGACAGCAGCTGTAAGTACCCCTGGAGATGCCATGGGACACAGTCTTCTATTTTTATGGGGTCCTGAAGCCCAAGGTAGTTTCGTAAGATGGCTACAACTTGGTGGCCTTTGGAACTTTGTTGCATTACATGGAGTATTTGGCCTTATCGGTTTCATGCTTCGTCAATTTGAAATTGCTGGTCTTGTAGGTATCAGACCATACAACGCACTTGCTTTTTCAGCTGTAATTGCAGTTTTCACAAGTATTTTCCTTATCTATCCTTTAGGACAGCATAGTTGGTTCTTCGCCCCCTCATTTGGTGTTGCAGCAATTTTCCGCTATATCCTTTTTATTCAAGGTTTTCATAACATTACTTTAAACCCTTTTCATATGATGGGTGTTGCTGGAATTCTTGGTGGTGCTCTTCTTTGCGCTATTCATGGAGCTACAGTTCAAAACACATTGTATGAAGATACAAGTGTTTATACAGATGGTAAAGTTCAAAGTTCCACTTTCAGAGCTTTCGACCCTACTCAAGAAGAAGAAACTTATTCAATGATCACAGCGAATAGATTCTGGAGTCAAATTTTTGGTATAGCTTTCTCAAACAAGCGTTTCCTTCACTTCTTGATGTTATTTGTACCTGTAATGGGTATGTGGACATCTTCAATTGGTATTGTAGGTTTAGCACTTAACTTAAGAGCTTACGATTTCGTAAGCCAAGAGATCCGTGCTGCAGAAGATCCAGAGTTTGAAACTTTCTACACAAAGAATATACTTTTGAACGAAGGTATGAGAGCATGGATGTCTTCTGTGGACCAACCACACGAAAATTTTGTATTCCCTGAGGAGGTTCTTCCACGTGGAAACGCCCTTTAATAATCTATTAAGAGCTCCAAACCAAAGTATTGAAGAAACTGGTTATGCCTGGTATGTGGGCAACGCTAGACTAATCAATTTATCTGGACGTTTATTAGGAGCTCACATTGCTCACTCTGGACTTATAGTCTTTTGGGCGGGAGCAATGATGCTCTTTGAGGTTAATCATTTTACATTTGATAAACCAATGTGGGAGCAAGGTTTAATCTGTATGCCACATGTCGCTATGTTTGGTTATGGAATAGGACCTGGTGGTGAAGTTACTGACATCATGCCATTCTTCCAGGCAGGTGTAGTTCACCTAATAGCTTCAGCAGTTCTTGGCTTTGGTGGGATATACCACTCATTGGCAGGTCCTGAAAAGCTTGAGGAAGATTTTCCTTTCTTTTCAACCGATTGGAGAGATAAAAATCAAATGACAAATATTCTTGGCTATCACTTGATAGTTTTAGGAGTAGGTGCATTAGCATGGTCAGTAAACTGGTGTTTTATTGGTGGTGCATATGACACCTGGGCCCCTGGAGGAGGTGAAGTCAGATTAGTCAACCCAACACTTGATCCAAGAGTTATCCTTGGCTATTTGTTTAGATCTCCTTGGGGAGGCGCAGGTTCTATAATCGGCGTTAACTCAATAGAAGATATTGTTGGTGGTCATGTCTATGTGGGTATAACTGCAATTATTGGAGGTATATTTCACATCTTTACCAAACCTTTTGGATGGGCAAGAAGAGCATTCATTTGGAATGGAGAGGGACTTTTAAGTTATGCACTTGGTGGAATTTGTGTTGCAAGTTTTATTGCATCAACTTTCATCTGGTTCAATAACACTGCTTACCCTTCTGAATTCTACGGCCCAACAAATGCTGAAGCTTCACAAGCCCAAAGCTTTACTTTCCTAGTGAGAGATCAAAGAATTGGAGCTAATGTGGGTTCAACAATGGGACCAACAGGACTAGGTAAGTATCTCATGAGATCTCCTACAGGTGAAATTATATTTGGTGGTGAAACAATGAGATTTTGGGACTTCAGAGGTCCATGGTTAGAACCTCTAAGAGGTCCTAACGGATTGAGTCTTGAAAAGATCCAAAACGATATTCAGCCTTGGCAAGTAAGAAGAGCAGCTGAATATATGACTCATGCTCCTAATGCTTCTATCAACTCTGTTGGAGGCATTATAACTGAGCCTAATGCTGTTAACTTTGTTAATTTAAGACAATGGTTAGCTGCAGCCCAATTCTTCCTAGGATGGTTTACATTCATCGGTCACCTTTGGCATGCAGGACGTGCTAGAGCAGCCGCTGCCGGTTTCGAAAAAGGAATTGACAGAAAGAGTGAGCCAGCTCTAGAAATGCCAGATATTGATTAACTTTTATCAATTCTCGAAAGACCCTTTATAGGGTCTTTTTTTTATGTAAAAATTCCTTCCTTAATTAAGCTCTTTCTTAGCCATGGCAAACTTAGACCCATGACATTACTAAAACAGCCATCAATTTTTTCGATATATTTTCCTCCTTTACCTTCCAAAGCAAATCCTCCAGCGCAATATAAAGGTTCAAGTGAATCAACGTAATTTTTTATCTCTTCATCTTGCAGTTTAGAAAAATAAACTTTAGAACTTACTGTTTTTTTTAGTTTCTTTTTCACTTTGACTAGTTTCGAAGTTGAATCAAAAGTACTAATTAGTAATGTATGGCCCGTATGAAGAATACCAAACTCTCCAGACATCTTCGACCATCTTCTGCACGCCTCTTCTTTATTTAATGGTTTTCCGAAAGCTCTTCCTTTAAATTCAAAGATTGAATCACAACCAAGAATTTCAAGCGAACCAAAACTAAATTTGTCTGGCAATGCTATTTCTTTAATATTAAGAACTAAACTATTGGCTTTTTGAAAAGACAATTCGAGAGCCAAATTAGATATATCTAAATCTTTTACTAAAGTTTCATCAAAGTTACTAGGAATTTGAATAAATTCGATTTGAGAGTTTTCTAGTAATTTCTTCCTAGATTGAGAAGCAGAGGCTAGAATTAACATAAATTTTTTTTATTAAATTATAGTTTAATTTACAGATTAAGAAATTACAAATTTAATCTAAATAACGAATGGAATTCACAGAAAACTATAATCCAAAAAAAAAACCAATTATGGTTTTAGGAACTTCTAGTGGAGCTGGTAAATCACTAACTGTTACCGCAATTTGCCGACTACTCAAAAATCAGGGGGAAGAGCCAATACCTTTTAAGGGGCAAAATATGAGTAACAATGCATGGGTTGATTGGAATGGTGGAGAGATGGCATATTCACAAGCCTTACAAGCATTCGCATGTGGGGTTGTTCCTTCATCTGAGATGAATCCTATTCTATTAAAGCCACAAGGTAATTCAACGAGTGAAGTGATTCATTTAGGGAAAAGTATAGGTATTACAACAGCAAAAGATTATTACAAAGATTGGTTTTACCCAGGATGGGAAGTTATAAAAAGCAGTCTAAATATCATTTATAAAAGAAACAAAAATTGTCGGTTAATTATTGAGGGAGCAGGAAGTCCGGTAGAGATGAATTTAATTCATAGGGACCTTACGAACTTAAAAGTTGCAAAGTATTTAGACGCAAATTGTATTTTAGTAACTGATATTGAAAGAGGAGGTGTATTTGCACAAATAATAGGCACTCTTGAATTAATGAAACCTGAAGAAAGAAAGCTTATTAAAGGCATATTAATAAACAGATTTAGAGGTGACCTTTCATTATTTGAAGAGGGTAAAAAATGGATAGAAAATAAAACACAAATTCCTGTTTTAGGAATAATTCCTTGGCTGGATGATAAATTCCCTCCAGAGGATACATTAGATTTATTAGACAGAAAATCATCTGTAACTAACCCTGAAATAAAAGTTGGAATAGTAAAATTACCATCTATAAGTAACTTTTCAGATTTTGACCCTTTAGAGAATGAAGAATCAATACTAATTGAGTGGGTAAAAGAATCCCAAAACCTAAATCAATTTGATTTTATTATCCTTCCTGGAAGTAAACAGACTATTAATGATCAACTATTTCTTAGAGAGTCTGGTCTATTGAAAGATATAAAAGATTATTCAAGTAATAATGGCAATATTTTTGGAATCTGTGGTGGCCTACAAATGTTAGGAACAATCCTTGAAGACCCATTTTTTAAAGAAGGTTCAAAAGCTAACTTTAATAAATTAATTAAGGGAATTGGATTACTACCCTTAAAAACAACTTTTCTTGAAAATAAAATAACTAGCCAAATTAAATGCGATTCAATTTGGCCCAACTTAACTGAAATTAGTGGATTTGAGATTCATAATGGAGTAACCGAATTAGACAGAACTAAAGATAATTTAAATATAAAGCCTATTTTTAAAAATTCAGATCTGGGTTGGTTTAAAGAAAATAATCAAGGAGGGACAGTTGCGGGTACATACATTCATGGGATCTTTGAAAATGATGAATGGAGAGATAATTATATAAATTTGATTAGAAAAAGTAAAAATTTACCGATATTAGACAAAAAAACAAGATCTTATAAAATGAAACGAGAAACAATTATTGATAATCTCGCAAATGAATTTAATAAACACCTTAATCTTTCATCTCTTTTAAATTGACAAAAACAAAAATAAAAATCACGTTGCCAAATAATGTTGAGACATATGCCTTCGAAGGGGATGATTGGTTTTCAATTGTTAAGAAAGTAGGTTTAGAAATTCCGACAGGCTGCTTAACAGGGAGCTGTGGAGCCTGTGAAATAGATGTCAATGGAGAAACTGTAAGAGCTTGTATAAGTAATATTAAAAGTAAGAATAAAGATGCTTTAAGAGTTTCTTTTACTACAGACCCTTTCTGGGGAAACTAAATTATTTAATTTTTTATTATAAAAGATTTAACATAATGCCAAATCGATATACCATTTGTTCAAGTAGTTCTCTGATATCCTGAATACCTAATGAGTTGGAATAATATACATCAATTGTCTTTCGTAGAGATGAATATCTTAATCCTAATGAATAATTTAAATATGAATTATTTTAAAGAAATATTAGTTTCAGGGATAAGCTGCAAATTATCTAATATTTAAATATATATAACAAGAAACTCCAACCGTTCTAAAATGTTGGACTCTACTTAAAAAGTATTTCGGACTTAAATTAAATCTAATCCTATTATTAAATTTTAAAGTAATTATCAATTTACTTAATACTTAACCTCAATTGGTAGCTTTGTTTCTTCCAAGGATGTTCTAAATTAAATCATAAAATCTCATCATTACGGGGGCAAAATATTAATAATATTTTTCTTCAAATTAAAATTATGTTTTATTAATTAATTTGTTCTATTAATTTTCTTATTCTATTAATTATTTTCTATAAACCACAAATCCAAAGCTATTAAGAAAGTAATTATGAAACTAATTTACTTGATAATAGTTTAAGTATTATTTAGGATAGTTAAGGAATCTAAATAAGAAATTCTAATTATTATGCTTTTTACAGATTCTCAATCTATAGAAAAATTTTATGGTATAAAAAATATTTTTTTAGATAAAAACTCTTCAATTACTATAAATGGAAATGTGGATCTAAATCACAATATTACTATTAGATCTAAATGTATATTAAATAATGGCAGTTCTGTTGATACTGGATCTGTCCTTGAGAACGTTACGATAGGTGAAAATACAAATATAAGAGCCTACTCTCATATATCTAATACCACTATAGGAACGAATAGCATAATAGGACCTTTTTGTTTTATAAGAGATTTTTGCCAAATTGGAGATAATTGTATAGTTGGTTCTCATGTCGAAGTAACAAGATCAAATATTTGCAATCAAGTCAAAATATCTCATCAATCATTTTTAGGTGATGCAAAAGTTGATGAGGGTACAATAATTGGAGCTGGAGTTGTTTTTTGTAATTTCGATAAAGGTATAAGAAATGATTCCATAATTGGTAAACACACATTAATAGGTAGCGGTTCAATGCTTATAGCACCTATTACTATTGGGAACAAAGTTATAGTAGGGGCTGGTAGTGTAATAGATAAAAATATTCCAAATAATGCAAAAATAATTCAAAAAAGATTTATAAAAATATGATCATTAATAAATTTTTATTT
>QCUP01000015.1 GCA_003208885.1 Prochlorococcus sp. AG-679-K21
TAAATAAAAGTATAGAAAAATCATTTTGGGATTAATTCCAGAAAAATTTAATAAAAAAAATAAAATATTACCTGTCATCCTTTCTGGTGGAAGTGGAACAAGATTATGGCCATTATCAAGAGCATGTTTCCCAAAACAATATTTGAATCTTTCTGATGAAAATAAATCCTCTCTAATTCAAAATACCTTTCTTAGATTAAGAGGATTAAAGAACTTAGAAAAACCAATAATTATTTGTAATGAAGAGCATAGATTTATTGTGGCAGAACAAATGAGACAAATAAAAGTTAATCCAAAATCTATAGTCCTTGAACCATTTGGTAAAAATACTGCTCCTGCTATAGCTCTTGCGGCCTTAATAGCTAAAAAAAATAATTATGATCCTTTTATGTTAATACTGTCAGCTGATCATCAAATTAAAGATAACAATACATTCAAAGAAAAAATTATTGAAGCAATAACTTTTGCAAACGAAGGAAAGTTAATAACGTTTGGGACAGTCCCAAATGGGCCTGAAACTGGATATGGCTACATCGAGGCCTATGATGAATTTAAAGAAAATGTCAAGTCAAGTCCTATAAAAAGATTTGTTGAAAAGCCTCCAGAATCTTTAGCTAAAGAATTTATTAAAGACAAAAGATTTACTTGGAATAGTGGTATTTTTGTTTTTAAAGCTTCAACTTACCTAAATGAGCTAAAAATTTTTGAACCTAAAATTATTGAAAATTGTAAGAAATCATTAAAGAATAGTTCAACTGATTTAAATTTCAATCGTATTAAACCCAAATATTTTGAGAACTGCAAGAATATCTCAATTGATAATGCCGTTATGGAAAAAACTAAAAAGGGTATAGTAATACCACTTGATGTGGGCTGGAGTGATATAGGTAGCTGGAAGAGTGTTTGGGAGAATTCTAAAAAAGATGAAAATGGTAATTCTTTAAATTGTAAAACGATTATCAAAAAAACAAATAACTGTTATATAAGAGGTGAAAACAGATTAGTAGTGGGTATTGGTATAAAAGATCTTATTGTAATTGATACCAAAGATGCAATTTTAATTGCCGATAAATATTCCACTCAATTAGTTAAAGATGTTGTAAGAGAACTTGATAAATGTAGCTACAATGAAGGCAAATTTAATAAGCAAATGTTTAGACCGTGGGGTAATTATACTTCGGTAGTAGAGGGTAATACATGGCAAGTTAAAAGATTAGAAATAAAATCAGGTGCTAGTTTATCTTTACAGATGCATCACCATCGAGCTGAACACTGGGTTGTGGTAGACGGGATAGCTAAAGTTGAAATAGAAGATGATGAATCAATACTTAATAAAAATGAAAGTATTTATGTTCCTTTAGGAGCCAAGCATAGATTATCAAATCCAGGGAAGCGGGACTTAATTTTAATTGAGGTTCAGAGCGGTAATTATCTTGGAGAAGATGACATAATAAGATTTGAGGATATATATGGTAGAGGTAATTAATCATTTATTAACTAATTTAAGTTTTTTCTAAAATAATATATAATCTTGTTTTGGATACATAA
Organism: Prochlorococcus sp. AG-679-K21; assembly: GCA_003208885.1. Classification (GTDB taxonomy): domain Bacteria; phylum Cyanobacteriota; class Cyanobacteriia; order PCC-6307; family Cyanobiaceae; genus Prochlorococcus_A. The sequence goes on from QCUP01000015.1 coordinate 1,549, forward strand.
TTTTTAGTATTATAAAGATTAGAAATTCTTGATTTGCTTCCTTAGCTCAGCTGGATAGAGCAACTGCCTTCTAAGCAGTGGGCCGCAGGTTCGAATCCTGCAGGAAGCGTAGAATTCTCAAAGATAATAATTAATTAATTTTTAGAACTTCTAAAGATTTTTTTTGAATCAATAATATAAATAAATCTTTATTATTTAAATTCTTTAGATTGTTGACTAAACAAAAATTCAAAAAAAGCCTCAGATATTTAGTATAATGAATAAAAAATATATGAATTTTTTTAGTTTTTATAAATATTTAACAGAGAAAAACTCAAAAAAGATTGGTTTTATTTTTTTTAATTTAGGAATATTTTTTCTTTCTTCTGCTCTTCCTTTAAGTATTCTATTTTTAATAATTTCTATTTCTATAACGATTTATCATAATAAACAATATTTTTTTAAAGACAAATGGAATATTTCACTTTTAATTACATCTATATTAATGATCACGAGTTGTATTTATAACTTTTTAAGGAATGACTACATTAAATTATCAGAACTACAAAACTACTCATTATGGATAGATCTATTCAATTGGATTCCTCTCTTTATAGCTTTTTTCGGGTTTCAGGAATATTTAAAAACTAAAAAACAAAGATTTATTTTTGCAAACTCTTTAATTTTTGGATCTGTACCAGTTTTTATTAGTTGCGCTATGCAGAAATGGTTTGGTGTATATGGCCCATTAGAATTTTTTAATAGTTTAATAGTTTGGTATCAAGATCCTCCATCTCAACATGGTGGGGGTTTAACAGGTTTATTTAGTAATCCTAACTATACTGGATTTTGGTTGGCTGTAATTTGGCCATTTATACTTTTTTTATTTAACAAGAGTGATAGAAATATTTTTAAAAGATCTTTCTTCTTATTTCTCTTGATTTTTAGCATTTTTTTCATATTCCAAACAAATTCAAGAAACGCAATACTTAGTTTATTAGTATCTCTTCAACTTATATTCACAATTAAAGTTTTATTTGTAATCTTAATTATTTTAATTGCAAGTTATTTTTTACTCAATTTCTATCTTCCCATGACAGTAATATCTTTTTCAGGAGTATTCGATTTTTTGCCTAGAATAGAAATATGGACTAAAACATTATTTTTTATAAAATCAAGACCGATTTTTGGTTGGGGAGGGGCAACCTTTCCCATGATTTACCTATTATTTAATGGTTCTAGGGATGCCCAACATTCGCATAATATATCCCTTCAACTTGCATACAGTTATGGTATTCCAGTTGCTTTAATTCTCACCGCCACAATATTTTTATTATTTTTCAAGTCTTACAGAAAAATAATTTCGAGGAATCAAAACTTAAATATAGATAAGGTTTGGTTGACTTCTGCAATTACTATAATAATTTATCAATCTACAGACATAACTTATTATGACGGGAAAATAAGTATATTAATTTGGGCTCTATTAGGAGGTCTCAAATGTATTCTTGAAGATATAAAGTAAATAACTTAATCTTAAAATTTATTTAATTAATAATTAATAATCATAAAATAATCTGTACCAGTCCACAAAACTTTTAATACCTTCTTCTATTGTTGTCTTTGGTTTATAAGATATCCACTTTTCTAGTTCTGTTGTATCAGCAAATGTCTTAATTACTTCCCCTGGTTGATTTGGCAAAAAGTTTTTTATAGCTTTTTTACCTATAACCTTTTCTAAAACAAAAATATAATCCATTAGAGATGCTGGCTTTGAGTTGCCTATGTTAAAAATCTTGTACGGAGCCCAACTTGAAGAAGGATTAAGAGATGAAAGACTATATTCAAGATTTTTTTCAGGATACTTATTTATTATTTTTATAACACTTGTTATTACGTCATCAATGTATGTAAAATCTCTTATCATATCTCCATTGTTATAAATATCTATTGATTTACCCTCTAAAATTGCTTTAGTAAATTTAAAAAGTGCCATATCTGGTCTACCCCAAGGACCATAAACTGTAAAAAATCTTAGTCCAGTAGTTGGGAAATTATATAAATGACTATAAACATGCGCTATAAGCTCGTTAGATTTTTTTGTTGCTGCATATAAACTTACTGGATGGTCTACACCATCAGTTTCTTTAAAAGGAATTTGAACATTCCCTCCATAAACTGAACTACTACTTGCATAAACAAAATGTTTGATATTTGATTCCTTACAACATTGAATTACGTTTGAGAAACCTAGCAAATTGGTATTTATATATTTTTTTGGATTAATTAAAGAATATCTTACTCCTGCTTGAGCCGCCAAATGAATAACAATAGTTGGGTTCAATGATTTAAAAATCTTAACTAATTTATTCTCATCATTTATGTCAGATTCAATAAAATTAAGCTTTTTCTCGAACTTACTACAAATAATTTCTAATTCTTTTATTCTACTTAACTTTAAAGATATATCGTAGTAATCATCAATATTATCTATCCCAAAAACATTGTAGTTAAGCTCAATAAGCTTTTTATACAAGTGAAATCCTATAAAACCTGCGCAACCAGTTATTAAAACATTCATATAGAAACTATACCATTCATAAAATTTTAAGTAAGACTTCTAAAATATTTATTTGCTTATATGATTATCAAGCTTTCTAATTTAATTAGTTAATAATTGAATTTAGTATAATAAACTAAAAATTTAATTAAATTTTATGATCATTATCTAATAGAAAAAACATCTTTTAAATTAGAAATTTTTTTATTCTTGAATATTAACTTAATAAATAATAAAGTAATACTAATAATATAAATAAATTATCTAATTTATATTTTAATAAATGAGTCAAATCAACCCTAAAGTCGCTCTTATTACAGGTATCACTGGGCAAGATGGAAGTTATCTCGCAGAACTTCTTTTAAATAAAGGATATAAGGTACATGGTATAAAAAGAAGATCTAGCAGTTTTAATACTTCAAGAATAGATCACTTATACCAAGATCCTCATGACACCAATCCACGTTTACTACTTCATTATGGAGATTTAACTGATAGTACTAACTTAATAAGGATTATTCAAGAAATACAACCTGATGAGATTTATAATCTTGGTGCTCAAAGCCATGTTGGAGTAAGTTTTGAGAGCCCGGAATATACAGCTAATAGTGATGCGTTAGGAACGCTAAGAATTTTAGAAGCTATCAGAATATTAGATTTAACAAAAAAAACAAAATTTTATCAAGCCAGCACAAGTGAATTATTTGGAAAAATTCAAGAACCTATTCAAAAAGAAACCACTGCATTTTATCCTAGAAGTCCATACGGAGTAGCAAAACTGTATTCTTATTGGATAACAGTCAATTATAGAGAAGCTTATAATATTTATGCTTGTAATGGTATTTTATTTAATCATGAAAGTCCCAGAAGAGGTGAAACATTTGTCACACGAAAAATAACTAGAGGTCTTGCAAGAATAGATGTTGGTTTAGAGAATTGTATTTTTCTTGGTAATTTAGATTCCAAAAGGGATTGGGGTCATGCAAAAGATTATGTAGAAATGCAATGGTTAATGCTTCAACAAGAAGATCCTGAAGACTTTGTAATTGCTACTGGCAGGTGTGAAACAGTTAGGAAATTTATTGAAATCGCCTCTCAAGAGCTAGGTTGGTACGACTCAAAATTAAATTGCGCTATTATATGGGAGGGTAAGGGAGTTAATGAGATAGGAAGAAGAGCAGATACTAAAGAAATAGTAATTAGAATTGATCCAAGATACTTCAGGCCTACTGAAGTAGATATATTAATAGGAGATCCTTCTAAGGCTGCAAATAAGTTGGGATGGGTACCTACCATTAAGCTTGAAGAACTAATTTGTGAAATGATAAATTCAGATAAGGAAGATGCAAACAAGGAGGCTATTTTAAAGAAAAATGGTTTTAAGGTAAACTGCTCAAAAGAATCGCCCCCTTCAAACAAAAAATAATATTTATGTTGTGAAAAAACTTGTGCAAAAAAAAAGAATATCAAAACAAGACCTTATTCTTATTCTTGGGGCAAATGGGATGGTTGGAAGTGCCATAAAACGAAAAATAATAAAAGCAGGATATGGATGCAAAGATCTAGGTGGAAATATATTATCTCCTTCAAGGACTGAGCTAGATTTATTAAATATAAATCTAGTTAGAAATTGGTTCGATAAATTTAGACCAAAGGTTGTTATTTTAGCCGCAGCAAAAGTAGGCGGAATTTTAGCTAATGAAAAATATTCCGATGAATTTCTCTTGGAAAATTTAAAAATACAATTAAATGTTATTGAAAGCGCTAAAGATTATGGAGTGCATAGATTTTTATTTCTTGGAAGTAGTTGTATTTATCCAAAATTTTCATTACAACCGATTTCTGAAGAAAATTTATTAAAGGGCGAATTAGAAAAAACCAATGAATGCTATGCATTAGCTAAAATAGCAGGTATTAAATTATGTGAACACCTAAACATAAAGAAGGGATTTGATGCAATTTGCTTAATGCCTACAAATTTATATGGACCTGGAGATAATTACGATATTGAGTCCAGTCATGTCATAGCTTCATTAATAAGAAAATTTGTAGAGGCAAAAAGACATTCCTCCCCTTCAGTAATTTGCTGGGGATCAGGCACCCCAATGAGAGAATTTCTACATGTTGATGATTTAGCTGATGCTTCTTTGTTTGCATTAGAGAATTGGGACCCGAATGATGAAAATGCTCCCAAAGATAATAATGGCAATCCTCTTTATTTCTTAAATGTTGGAACTGGTAAAGATATAACAATTAATGATCTAGCAGAAAAAATTAAAATATTAACTGGATATGAAGGAAGAATAACTTGGGACAAATCCAAGCCAGACGGGACTCCAAGAAAATTACTTAATATTGAAAAATTTTCTCAGTTAGGATGGGAATCCAAGATTTCTTTAAATAAAGGATTAAAAGACACAATAGATAATTTTTCTAAACATAATCTAACCTAATATTTTATATTTTTTGGTGTAATTCCCAATTCCATCCATCTCTACACATTTCAATTATTGATAAAGTTGGTTCCCAACCTAAAAGTTCTTTTGCGAGTTTATTATCTGCTACAAGAATAGGTACATCACCTTTCCTTCGATCAGCAAATTCAAATGCTATTTTAATTTTATTTACTTCTTCAAAAGTTTTAATTAATTCTAAAACGCTTATTCCCTTGCCTGTCCCAAAATTAAAATTAATAATTTGAGATTTATTTCTTATTAACCAATCTAAAACCATTAAATGTCCATTTGCTATATCCAAAACGTGAACATAATCTCTAATACAAGTTTGATCAGGAGTCGGCCAGTCATTACCATAAATTTTAATCTTGTCCAATCTTCCAGATGCAACACTAAGAATAAGTGGAAAAATATTTGATTTGTTTTTTTTAGAATCATCTCCTAATAGGCCTAAAGGATGAGCACCTATAGGATTAAAATATCTTAAATTCGCTATTTTCCATTTATCAGAATTACTTTTAAAAAGATCATTTAATAAAACTTCAATTGATAATTTAGTATTTCCATAAGGGTTTATAGGTTCCAATTTACAGTTCTCTTTTATGGGCTGAGTTGATGAATCCCCATAAATACTTGCACTACTACTAAATATTAAATTATGGCATTTATATTTATTCATTGCTTTTAATAAATTAATTGTCCCTTTGACATTTGAATCCCAATATTCAAGAGGTGAAACAAATGAATTAGAAATAAATTTTAAACCTGCAAAATGTATTACAGCTTTGATAGTATCGCCAACTGCGTAGATACTTTTAAAAACATTCTCAACAATATTTGAATCTCTTAAATCACACTTAAAAAAAGTTGGCTTTTCTAAATCCTTATTAAGATTAGGATTTATTGATGATATTATATTTTTTATAACTCCCTTATTACTATTAATATTAGAATCTAAAATTACTATCTTAAAACCTTTCTCTAAAAGCAGAAGACAAGTATGGCTCCCAATAAAGCCGCATCCTCCAGTAACAAGAATTACATTCATATATATTTGAATATGAAGAAATTTTAACTTAAATTTTTTTAGAAACAAATTATAAATATTCTAATCAAAAATTTAATTCAAAAATTCCAAAATATAATTAATAAATCTAAACCATATAATATAATTATATTTTAATTTAAATTTTTGAAGAATTTAATTACCGGTGGAGCAGGCTTTATCGGTACACAATTAATAAATTATTTATTGAAAGATGGGCAATATGTTTTTTGCATTGATAATTTTCAAAGTAGTAATATTGAAAACATAAAGAAATTTGATAATAATCCAAACTTTTGTTTTATAAATCATGACATATGTGAAAGTATCTATTTAAAAGTTGATCAGATCTGGCATCTTGCATGTCCAGCATCTCCATATAATTATCAAAAGGATCCTATTAAAACATCAAAAACAATATTTATGGGTACTTATAACATGCTTAATTTAGCCAAGAATTTAAATGCCAAATTATTATTTGCAAGTTCAAGTGAGATTTATGGGCAACCAAAAGTAAATCCGCAAAATGAAACTGATTTAGGCTTAATAGATACAAACAGCTTAAGAAGTTGTTACCAATTAGGAAAAAAATATGGAGAGTCTTTATGTTTTGATTTTCATCGAAAACATAATTTAGATATCAAGATAGTAAGAATATTTAATACTTACGGTCCTAATCTATTATTCAATGATGGAAGAGTAATAAGTAACTTTATCTTTCAAAGTTTGAAAAATGAGTCCCATATAATTTATGGTACTGGGAATCAAACAAGATCATTTTGTTACATCGATGATTTAATAAAAGGTTTGCTCAAAATTATGGATTCAAATTATATAGGAACAATTAATATTGGTAGTGAAGAAGAAATATCCATATTAGATTTAAGTAATCTAATATCTTCAAAACTAAATGCAAATAACCTGAAAATCATAAAACCTGAAAATGATGGAGATCCTAAATTCCGAAGACCTGATATATCTTTAGCTAAAAAGTTATTAAATTGGGAACCCAAAGTATCTCTTAAAGAAGGTTTAGATAAAACTATATTGCAATTCAAAAGGAACTTAAAATAAAAAATGACAAAATCTATAAGAAAAATATGCTGTATTGGTGCAGGTTATGTTGGAGGGCCAACAATGGCTGTTTTTGCTGACAAATGTCATAACCTTGATGTAAACGTAGTTGACATTGACAGCGAGAAAATAAAGAACTGGAATGAAGATGACCTTTCGAAATTGCCAATTTATGAGCCAGGATTAAAAGAAATTATAAAAAGAAGAAGAGGTATTAACCTACACTTTTCAACTGATATAAAAAAAAATATTTCTAGTGCAGATATGATTTTTATTTCTGTAAATACTCCTACAAAAAAATCAGGTATTGGAGCAGGCCAGGCTAGTGACTTAAGATGGATTGAAGCTTCTTCAAGACAAATTTTAGAATATGCAAAAGGTCATACATTTGTTGTAGAAAAAAGTACATTACCAGTAAGAACTGCAGAGACTATAAAATCTATATTGACTTGCAAAAAAAATAATAAGAAAACTTTTACTATACTGTCGAATCCTGAATTCCTATCAGAGGGTAATGCTATAGATGATTTAAATAATCCAGATAGAGTTCTTATTGGTGGACAAAATGAAGATGATACTAAATATTTGGTTGAGATTTATTTAAACTGGATAAAAAGGGAAAAAATAATAACTACTAATCTTTGGAGTTCAGAACTATCTAAGTTAGTGGCGAATGCATTTTTAGCGCAACGAGTAAGCTCAATAAATTCCATTTCTGCTTTATGCGAAGTTACTGGAGCGCAAATAAAAGACGTTTCGAGAGCTATTGGAATGGATTCCCGTTTAGGTGAAAAGTTTTTAAATGCGGGCCCTGGATTTGGAGGAAGTTGTTTTAAAAAAGATATTTTAAACTTGGTATACATCTCTAGGCATTTAGGATTATATGAGGTTGCTGAATACTGGGGAAAGGTTATAGAAATAAATAATTGGCAACAAAAAAGAATTTTTCAAACTATCGTAAGTAAACTTTTTCATACTGTTTCAGATAAGAAAATTGCAATTCTAGGCTTTGCATTTAAAGCAAATACTAACGATACTAGAGAAACGCCTGCTTTAAATATATGTAAATGGTTAATAGAAGAAGGAGCCATCCTAAACATATATGATCCAAAAGTAACTTCTGATCAAATTAATAATGAACTCATAAAAGTAAATATTTCTATTAGAAACAAACAAAAATGGAATTATAAAAATAATATATTAGATTGTGCCAAAGAGACAGATGCAATAATAATACTTACGGAATGGGATGAATTTAGATTTATAAATTGGTCTCAAATTTCTAAAGTAATGAGAGAGCCATCATGGTTATTTGATACAAGAAGTATTTCAAACCTATCTAAAGCAAAAGAATGTGGAATTAATGTATGGACTGTAGGGAAAAATGATATTTAATTCTAATTTAATAAGTTTAGAAATTTAAATTTATTTTTTCTAAGCTAATTTCAAACTTTTAATTAACAACTTTATTCAAAAAATCAAAAAATCTTTTAGACATATTTTTAGTATTGAATTTATCAGATACTATTTTTATTGAATTAAATGACATTTTCTGTCTTAATGAATTTGATTTCATTAGTTTTTTTATAACTTTAGCTAAATCAGATGCAGAGTTTTCCTTAAAATTTAAGCCAGTTAAAAAATTCTTAAATGCAGCTATTTCTGGCATTTGATGACTAATATTATCATGGACAATTGCGGGTAATCCATAAGCCATTGCATGAATAAGTGAAAGTCCAACACTTCCTGGATAAACGAAAACAGAACATTTGTTAGCTATTCTTGATATTTCTCCTTCATCTGAAATTTCTCCATGCAAATAAACAACATTAGTTAAATCTAGTCTTCTTATGGTTTTCTTAATATTTATAATCTCAGGTCCATCACCAATAATATTCAATTTATATTCTTTAGTTTTTATTAAGTACAAAGCATTAATTAATAAATAAATATTAGTTTTTTTTGTTAGTCTTCCAATAAAAAATATATTTAAAGGTCGTTCTATAGAAATATATTCTTTTCTTTTAGAAGAAATATTTTTTAAATCTAGGCCATTATTTAAAGCACTAATTAATTTTTTACTTTTCCAACCAGCTTTTTTAAATTTCTGAACTTCTTCATCAGTATAAAATAAGTAAGCATTTGATAATCTTGATATGTATATTCTTATCCTTTGTCTGAATTTCGTTGATGTTGAAGACCAATAATGGCCCCACCAAATAGTTTTTTTATTTCTTAACTTTGCCTTGATTAACAAAAAAATTGTAGATAAATCCCTTGGGGAGCCACAAACAACAATACAATCAGCTTGAGATATATTTATAGATAAAGAACCAGCTTGCCAATATATCCCAGGAAAGATTTCAATTAATTCACCTATCTTTTTTGCCCACCCATATTGATTTTTGATTTTTGATAATATACCAAGATTAGAATCGGAATAATATACTGTTAAATTATTATTAAGAAAATTATTTAGTTTCTTGAAAAGATCTATTCGATAGTTTGGTAATGCTGGCTGAAATATAAATACCTTCAATTAAATAAGTTTATTATAAATTTATAATAAGAGATAAATTAAAAATAATCAAACTTTTCTACATTATTTATTCATTAATTTATTTTAATGTCACTTAATAATATTATTTTTTATAGAACAAAGTTAACTTTTCTAAATTGACATCAATCCTCATATTTGCTAATTTTATTTGAATAACTATAAACATGAATAGCCTTTACTACTTAACAAATTATATTTACAAAATTAAGAAAAGGAAAATTTTAATAAACCTAATACTTATCGTATTTTCATCATTATCAGAAATGATATCGCTATTTATGATTATCCCTTTTTTATCAATCTTAACTAACCCAAACTCAATAAATACAAATATAATTGCAATCACTTTAAACAAAGTATTTAATTTAGAAAGTATCTCAAAAACAATTAGTATTATTGCAATAATAATCTGCCTTACAACAATATTAACTAATGTTATTAGGGCTGTAAGTTTAAGATATAGTTCAAGAATTAATGCCGAAATAACTAACAAATTAAGTTTGGACGCATTCAGAAACTTCCTTAGGACACCATACCTAAAACAAATTGAAAAAAACAGTGGTGATTTAATAACTAAATTTAATTACTTCAATAAACTATTCTCTGGTTTATTAATGCCATTACTATATTTGGTTAATTATTCCATAATAATTTTTTCAATATTTATAGTTCTACTAATAAGCTCTCCTATAGCCGCTTTATCAGTTCTAATAACAATTTTAATATTTTACTCTTTAATAATTATAACCACCAAGAGCAGAGTTAAAAAACTAAGCAAAGTTTTAGGCAAATATAATATTTTGCATACAAGAAAGTTGCAAGAAGTTATAGGAGGAATAAAAGACATCAATTTAAAAAGTAACTATCAATATTATGATTCCAAATACCAAGAAATAGATTATAAAGTAAGGGCATCAACTGCGGAGATAATTTTTTTAAATGGGATACCAAAATTCCTAATAGAGGGTTTTGGACTTTCTTTTATATTTTGCTTTTTAGCAATCTATTCATTTTCAAATGAAGTGAATGCTATCTTACCAAAGATAGGATTAATTGCTTTTGCATTTCAAAAAATGGTTCCAGCAGTCCAGAATTGTTATACCGCATTTAATACCTTAAGAAGTAATAATTATCTTTTAGCAGCATTCGACGAATTACTAAATAAACAAAATAATTATAAAGAAATTAAACCAATTTATAGATCCAAAAATAGTTCGATATTTAAAAGAAATATTTTAATTGAGTCTATATCTTTCTCTTACAAAAAAAATATCAATGTAATTAATAATTTTAGTGTTGAAATTAATAAAGGAGATATTGTTGGAGTTATAGGCAAAACAGGCTGCGGTAAAAGTACATTAATTGACATTTTACTTTCACTTATTAAACCTGATAAAGGAAAATTTCTTGTTGATGGGATTGATATTTCCAAAAATATAAAATTACAAAAGCAATGGCAAAAATTAATTTCACATGTTCCCCAAGATATATTTCTCGATGATACAACGATTAAAAGAAATATTGCATTCGGGATAAAAGATGAAGATATTAATATAAAACAAGTAATTAAAGCAGCTAAAACAGCTCAGATACATGATTACATTATTTCATTACCAATGAAATATGATTCGCATATTGGAGAAAGAGGAATAAATATAAGTGGGGGACAGAGACAAAGGTTAGGCATAGCTAGATGTTTATATGGTAATCCTGAAATCATTATCCTGGATGAGGCAACTAGTGCTCTTGATAATGAAACTGAAGATAAATTTATATATGCTTTGACTCAAGAGAAGAATATTACCCTAATTATGGTTGCTCATAGATTAAGGTCTTTAGAAAAATGTAATAAGCTGATAAAGATGTAACACTATTCATTTTAATTTTTTATTATTTTTTACATACAAAATGATAAAAAAGAAATTTCATCAAAAACAACTTCTCAGCTAAAATTTTTAAAGTGAATGCAATTTTCGGTAAATATAAATTAACAAATGATTTTTTTATAATTTGAGTCAAAGATTTATAGTATTTAAATTTTGTATGATTATCATCTAATAAAGTCTCTACAAATATAACCGTATCTCTATAGGAATTTGGGTTGAATTTTGTATTAGAGTAAAGAAATGATATTATATCATTTTCATTATCTGGCTTATAAAGAGATTCAAGAGATTGAAACCAATTTCGTCCTAAAAACATTACTTTTTTCCTCATACGTAATGCTTCAACAGAAATTGAACTCCCTATAGCTACAACATAATCAGAAGCTTTTATTATTTCATAAGATGATATATTTTCATTTGGAAGAATTATATGAAAATTTGATTTAAGTTTCGCTTCTTTAAAAATATTTTTAATCTCCAATTGCTCATTAAATCTTACGAACTCTTGATTCGGATGAAATCTTAAAATAAAAAAATGTGAATTATCTAAGTTAACAGATAACAAAAATTTAATATGTTCATAATGATTTTTCTTAATTGGATCATCACAATAATTAGGAAGAGACATATATTCCATAAATGTTCCAGGAAAAATAGAAACAATTTTTTTATTCAATAATTTAAGTTTAGAAATTTTATTTTTTAATTTTTCTGATTCTTTATAATTTTCACTGTAAGTATAGAATCCTCTTGAGCTAAAGGATTCAGGTTTATCAATCAATCCTTGGGCTCTCTTGTAATAAAGATTTGCTTTCTTAATTGAGTTTTCATGAAATCCACTTTTTTTATATTTAATTAACTTATTAAAAATTTCTTTGCCATAAAAATTAATATCATTAACATTACTCCAATTCATCTTATAAGCAAATCTTCCCTCAAGTTGAGATGTAATTATTGAAGAATAATTAATGGTATATAGTTTTGCTAAATCTACCAAAAAAACTTCTGCGGGTCTCCTACCATTCCATACAACTATCTCTTGAATATTATTTTTCTTGATAAAAAGTTCTAAAAATTCAAAACTTCTTTCGATACTTAATAAGGTCTTGCTTCTAAAATCTTTAAAGTGAATTGATTTTCTATTAGCCAATCCATCTTTTAATATTTCACAATAATTACCATAAATTGAATCTAAAAGATTCTTAGTTATTATTTTTTTAAATTTATTACTTATTAAATTTTTACTTTGTTTAATAAAAAAACATTTAATTCCATGTTTTTCTAGTTCTTTATGAATTAATTTATTTCTGAATTGTGTAATCTTTCTGGCTGGTTCAAAACATAGTGGATTTGATGGATTACCAAAAAATGTATCATTCGATGAAAGGAAAAAAACTTTATCACCATTATCAATAAAAACTCTAGCTATTTCGCATAATTCTAATGAATGTGGCCAAAAGCCTACATCATTAAAAATTAACTTATTCATAATTTATATCCTCATATACATTATTTATAATTTCATTTGAGTTATTTGAAAAAACATTTTTTATGAATAATGCAGCTTTATTTACTGAATTTTCTACAAAGTAAGGGTTATCAGTAGAAATAATATTTTTATAATTTTTTATAGAATTATTAATACAAACTTCAATCTTTTCACTATTTGCATCAGTATGGATGGTATTTTTAGCAAGCTGTCTTCCTTTTTGCCTGGCACCTATTAAAACCCCTAAACAATTAAAAAATGGAACTTCTTTTACTATACTGGAGCTATTACCAATTATAATAACCTTTTCAATTTCTCCATAACTCATAAATGCCAAGTAATTTTTAGCCCCGAGAGTTTTATGAAAAGAAATATCAGCATTGAATGATTTAAATTTATCAATATATTCTGAAACATAATCTCCACCAAAGTCGGCATTTACTCCTGTTATGATTAATCTAATCTTATTTTTTTCTGTAAGTCTATATAAGGCTTTATATATTTCATTTAATTCTTTTTTTTGTCCTTCAATGTAAGAAGATAATGGGTGATAAGTAAAAACTAAAATAAAGTCATATTTATTTTTCTTTAATTCAAATTGATTGATAATATCTTCATTTGATTTTATTGAAGAATATTTTTCTCCAGTAAATATTCCACAATTAATAACTCGCTTTGGATTAATAGAGTTTTTTATAAGATAATTCCTAGCTTTTTGATTAGTGGTTATAAATAGTGAGGATAATGCGGAAATAGCATGCCTGACATTATCATCAAAAGTTCCTCCCTGAGTAACATCTCCAGCCTCTATATGAATCAAAGGTATTCCGACTTGAGAAATAGCAATAGCGTATCCAAAACTTTCGTATCTATCAGCAAATACTAATCCTAATCTATAAGATTCTAAATTAAATGTATTGATTTCCGAAAGCACTTTTTCGATCCTTTTACTATGGTCCTTATGAACATTAATTAAGCTAATTCTTTTTACTATTTCTAATTCCTCTTTATATAAATTCTCCTCCATTAATAGCTTAGTTTCTAAATCAGAATATGAAATAATTACATTTATTGAAAATCCAAAATCGTTCTTTAACGAAATCCATAATGGCATCTGAAGAAATAATTCAGCTCTTGAACCAGTAAATACTATTATCCTCAATTGAATATCTTGGGAGATGAAAATTAAAATCTATATAAGATAAAAGCTTTTGGTTGTCAAGTAAAGTACAAGACTGAGTGCAAGAAATATAGCGGAACTTAGGATTTAATAGATTCATAATATTAATACTTTTTGATGGAGAAATATTGAAAATATTAGACGAAGGATTTTTTATTGATATGAGTTTAAAAACTATATCAAAAAAATCTTTACTAAACAAAAATTCGTGATTAAAAGAATAGTCTCCTACTAGTTGCAAAATTCCACTTTGATTAGATTTCTCAATCTTATTAAACAGTGTATTAGGTTTTGTATATTCATCTACAAAGGTAGGAATTCTCAAGATCAGATATTGCATTTTAGGATTTAAAGATATTTTTTCTTCATTAATATTCTTTAATTTTTGATAAAGTTCGTCATAAGCTTTATGATCATTCTCGAGATATTTTCCTTTTATCTTTTTTGAATAAACCTTAGAACTAGAAATATATATAAACAAATCATTACAACAATTTATTGCTTTATCAAATCTTTTAATGGCGGCATTATATATTTCATAATCCTTCTCTTTTATAAATGCGGGGTCAGCTAAGTAAACACAAATATTCTGAGAATTTTGTTTTGTCCATTCATTAAAAGAAATAGAATTAGATAAATTATTTTTTCTAACAATTTTTCTATGTTTTAAATTATTTAATTCGAGAAAATCGCAGAATCCTTTACCTAAATAACCATTAGCTCCAACAACATCTATTGTTTTAGCAAACATCTTCTTTTTTTAATTGAGTATTCTCTGGAATAAATTCAAAAGCTTTTTTACCTAATAAATATTCTAATTTAGAGGCATGATAAAAACCTGTACCTGGCCTCTTAACCGTTAAATTATCTCTAGAGAATATATCACCCTTAGAAATATTAACCTTGGTCACAACTGAAGCGAAAGCGAACTCTCTTGTAGAGTCTTCTGATTCTATATCAACTTTTTTTGTCCCCCATCGTTGTTTACATAAGATCTTTGAAGCATTTATTATTTCTTTAAGTTCAGTTGGAGTCATTGAACAAGAAATATCTGGTCCACTTCTTTTTTTTGTATCAGTAAAATGTCTTTCAATAATAGAAGCCCCTAAGGCAATAGCTCCAAAGCATGCATAGCTCGAAATAGTATGATCTGATAACCCAATAATTATTTCTGGATATCTTTCTCTCATTTCTTTAATTGCATTTAATCTTACACAATTATCAGGAGTTGGATAAATATTTGTACAATGCATTAATGCGAAACTATTTCCAAATTTACTAATTTCTTCAACAGTTCTATCTATAGAATCTAATGTATTCATACCAGTACTAAGCAAAAGAGGTAATCTTGATAAACATGCCTCTTTTATTAGGGGCAAGTTATTAAATTCTCCAGAACCAATTTTAATAAATGGCACACCTAAATTTACTACTCTTTCAATTGCTGGGATAGAAAAAGGTGTTGAAAGAAAAGAAACCCCTCTAGACTTTATATATTCTGCTACTATTTTTTCTTCCTCAACAGAAAGTTCTGTACTTTCAATAATTTTATAAATATTATCCTCAGTGTGTACTGGTATAATTTTTTTTGCTTCATTAGACATTTCTTCTGAAGCAATATGAGTTTGTAACTTTACGAATTCAGCACCAGCATCTATTGCCTTTTCAGCTAACATTAATGCCTCCGAAAGAATTCCATTATGATTAATCCCTATTTCTGCTATCACTAATGGATCAACATCTTCAGTAAGAACTTTATTTGAATATTTAAAGCTTCGCATTGAAATTAAATTATATAATTCGAACTAGGGTATTTTAGTTCATATTCTTTATACCAATCAAAAGTTTTACTTAACCCTTTTATAAATCCATCTTTACCAGAAAATGATGGGTTCCATTTAGTACGATCTATTATTTTCTTGTTATCACCCATTAATCTATCTACTTCAGATTTTTGTGGTCTTACTCTTGATGAATCTATTATTATTTTTTTTTCAATACCCGAAACTTGTTGTAAAACTTCCACAATTTGTTTCATAGAAATTTGAAAATTAGAACTCGCATTAAAAGCTTCTCCTATACAATTATCAAATGAATCCAAAATAGCTAAAAATGCATTTGCGGTATCTTCAACATAATTAAAATCTCTAAATGAATTAAGATTACCTAATAATATTTGATCACTATTTTTATCTAATAATTGATTTATAACTGTAGGAATAAATGCTCTATTGCTTTGTCTAGGACCATAGGTATTAAACGGCCTTAAAATTACAACAGGCAGATCAAATGATTTGAAATATGATAATGCCAACTGATCAGCGGCTATTTTTGTAGCTGCATATGGAGATTGACCCACAGCTGGATGTAATTCATCAATAGGTACATATTGAGCAGAACCATATGTTTCACTTGTCGATGTTTGAATAAATCCTCTAATATTTTTTGATAGTGACTCATTTAAATAATTAACAGCTCCTTTAATGTTTGTATTAATATACGAATCAGGGGCTTCATAGCTATATGGAATTCCTATTAAAGCCGCCATATTTATAACATATCCATCCTCAGGAATTGCCTGTTTAGCAACATTTTTATCAGTAATATCTCCGAAAAACAGCTTTAAATTATCCTTTTTTTCTAAAGAATCCAACCAACCTATAGAGTTTGTGGAAGTATACCTGCATAAAGCCCTAACTTGAAATCCTCTTTCCAAGAGTTTTTGACATACCCAAGACCCTATAAATCCTCCTGCACCAGTAACTAAAATTTCAGTCATTATTTAATCCTAGCAGCATCAATATCTTCTGAACAACATTTACTATATTATCGTTTGTTAAATTTGGACTAGAAGGTAAGCATATATGCGAACTATTTAAAAAATTCGAATTAGTATAAGGACCGTTTTTAAAGGATTGATAAATTGGCATAGCTGATAATGGATAAAAAACCTTCCTAATATCAATTCCCAATAACTTAAGTTGATATTCCAATTTTTCAACACCGAATGTTTCTATTGATTTATGTGAGGTAGTTATTAACCATCTAGAATTATCTACATCAA
>QCUP01000016.1 GCA_003208885.1 Prochlorococcus sp. AG-679-K21
GGACTATTCAACTGTTCTTGATTTAATGTCCAGTTGGGATAGTTATTTACCTGAAGAGAAAAAGTATAAAAAAGTTATTGGACATGGATTAAACAAAAAAGAACTTGAAAAAAACAAAACTTTTGATTCTTTTTGGATACAAAATTTTAATTTAAATCAAAAGATTCCTTTAGATAGTGGGAGCATTGATTGTTGTTTAATGGTGGCTGCATGGCAATATTTACAATACCCAGAAAATTTAACCAAAGAAATCGTAAGGATTTTGAATAATAAGGGCAAGATAATTATTGCTTTTTCAAATAGAGCATTTTGGCATAAGGCTCCAAATATATGGACTACATCTACTGAAGAAGAGAGAGTCAAATATGTAAGAAAAGTATTAATCACAAACGGATTCAATGAACCAAAAATTATTAAAAAGTTTAATGAACCTGCCCTTAATATTTTTAATTTATTAAACAAAGATCCTTTTTATTGCTTAATTGCGACTAAAGAGTAAATTGTTCCTTTACTTCAGTTAAGGATAAAGTGAATGAAAAGCTAATATTTAGAATCCATAGCAATACTTTTGAATTGCTACTAATATTGGATAGTTAGAAAATTTTCAATGGGATCCAAAAGAGAAAAATATCCTGAAAAATGTCCATGGGACTTAGGACCTAATCAACATTTAGCAAAAGAAAGAAACTGGACACTTAGATTAGGCGAGGCTAACGTATCTTTTAGTAAAAACAAATTAGATGCTAATTACTTTCATGTAATTAGTAATGAAAATGAAGAGCAGATTCTTGCTTTCAGAGCTAGACTTCTTTATCAGAAATTACTTGATAAAGGATTTAGATTAGTTGAATAAAAAATATTACTAACCCAGTAAACTTAGATCCTCAAAAGTAAACTTTTGGATTTCTTCTTCTTGATTTTTATTTAAGTATTTTATAGATCTTGAATTAAGTATCCAAATATCTTGCGAACCAATATTAATAAATCTATCCTCATATTCCAACTTCAAAGAATTAGCCTCGAGAGTATTAGGATTAATTTGTTGGCTAGTATATTTTTTACTCAGGAATCCATTCCCAGTATCGAAGAATTCTTGAACAAAGATCTCTATAATGATTCCATGAATTTTTCTATAAACCATATTTATACAATTATTTTTGACACTATATTTATCCCCTTCACTTTTACCGGAAACTATCATTTCAATTCCACTCTCTGATTCTTTAATTAAATTAAAATTATTTTTTGAGTGAATTTCTTCAAATTCTCTTTTTACCCTATGGATAGATACCTCAAATAGTTGAGAAGATATACTTTTAACTATTTCTTTATCATAAATATTTTGGATAGTAGGTTTAAAATCTTTCCCCAAAACAAAATCACCTTTATAGGTATTATTATTCACAGAGAAAAGGCATTTTCCTCTATAACCACAAAATTCGGAATTCCATGTATACCTTTTTTCATAAGCTTTTTTAAAAAGTTCTTTGCAGTTTAATTCTGTTAAAGTCATTATTTAAAAAATAAATTTACTAATAATTTTACAAAAAAAAAACTCCTCTATTTTATTAAATAGAGAAGTTTTTTATTAGTTAATAAAACTAGTTTTGTGTAATTTTTGTATTTTCCATATTATCAAATGCTTGACCAATTTTCTTGAAGTCAAATCCCATAGCTCTTAGAGCATGCCATAAATGACCTTGCAGGAAAAAGAATCCTAAATAGAAGTGAGTATTGGCTAGCCATGCTCTTGAACTGTATGCTCCAGATCCTAAATCAACAGTGTCAGTAAAATAAGGAGCAAATTCAAATGAGAGCTTTAATGGTTCCCCATAAAGATCAACTGGATAAATAGTAGTATTTGAAGCACACCAGAATGCTGCTACAAAAGCCATATAAGAAACCCCTACTACCGAGTATGAAAGAATCGCCTCAGCACCTAGTAATCCTTTACCCTTAAATTCTGTATATTCTCCAAATTGTTTTGTACAAATATGGAAAACCCCTCCAATTATTTCTAAGAAGGCTAAGAAAGCATGCCCCCCCATAATATCTTCTAAACTATCAATTTTAAGGAAATCGAACTGATGATTCCAAATAGCCGCGATATCTAAATTGTAAATAACCTGTCTTGTTGAGCCAATAGCAGGATCATAGATACCATGAATGCGAGCCCATTCAACAAACATTATTGCTCCAAGACCTAAGAAAATTAGATGATGACCAAGTATAAAAGTCAACTTATCTGGATCATCCCACTCAAAGTCGAATTTTTGAGGCTTACTATTTTCTGGATAATCTCCAAGATCACCTGCAAATTTATTGGAATGCAATAGTCCACCAGCCCCTAATACTGCTGAGAAGATTAGATGCAATGTGCAAATTACAACAATCCCATATGGTTCTGTAATAACTCCATTTTCAATCCCCCCAATTCCAATACCTGCTAGGTGAGGTAAAACAATTGCTTTCTGAGCACCCATTGGAATACTGGCGTCATAACGAGCTAATTCAAATAATCCAAAAGCCCCTGCCCAGAACATCATTAATCCTGCATGAGCAGCATGAGCAGCTATGAATTTACCTGAACGGCCAACAACACCAGAATTTCCTGCGTACCAGTCATAGGTAACATCAGATTTTCCGTAGTTTTGTAACACTTGATTTAAATAAACAGCAAATTGAGCTTATTGCTAATTCGACTTGTTTTTACAAGAACTTTACAGGCTTTATTATTTATGTAAAAAAAACATACTAGAGGAGAACAAATGTTACACATGGGGAAGTAATAACTTTAAAGCTTTATCCCAAGGAAGGAATTTCGCCTTTTAATTGAGAAGCCCATGTTTCTAGACGAGAGTCTGTTAGATCAGACTCGCTATCCTCATCAAGTGGTAAGCCACAAAAGGTTTCACCTATTACACTCTTTGACTCATCAAATGTATAGGAAGATTTGTCAACATAGCCAACCATATCGGCACCAGCTTTTGTGAAATAGCTATGTAATTCTTCCATGGCGTCGCAATAGTTTTCTGTATAGGTAGATGAATCTCCTAAACCAAAAATAGCTACCTTTTTTCCTGATAAACTTAGCTCACCAATATCTTCTAATATTGAGTCCCAAGCGGTTCCAGATCTTTCCTCATCAGCTCCTGTGTTCCATGTGGGGATACCACAAATAATTCCATCAAGACCTTCAAATTCTGAAAGATCATCAACATCTGAAACATCCTTAGGTGATTCTGCTGAAGAAATAAAGTTGTGAAGGCGATCAGCTACGTCTTCAGTTTTTCCAGTTGTAGTTGCGTAATAAATTCCTACGGTCATAACTTCAAGTTGTTTACATTAAAATAATAAAATTAAAATACGATAAATAAATTTTTATAAAAACTTTTTCACGTATTGTTTTATACAAATTTACGTATGAAAAAAACCTTCTCTGGCATGTCAACTTCATACAAATCTAATAATGCTTAGTAATAATCAAAAAACAAATCTAAATAAGCTAATTGAAGATTTTAATTTTTCGGGTTCAAAAAAATATAAATTAATTGTCTTGTTAGGACTGTTGGGAGATTTCGATAGTTTTGAATACGCAATAAATTTGAAAAAATTTATCAATAATAATCAAAATATTGATATTGATATTTTTGCAATCGCAATTGGTAATGAAATTGGTAAAGACAAATTTTGCAAATTCACAGGATTTCCGAATAAAAATTTAGAAGTAGTTTACGATAATAAAATTCATCAAAACCTTATGGTTTCGAAAGGAGTTGATTTAGGTTTAGGAGGATGGATAAATATGTTGATAATGTTATCAGGCATAAACTCATTAAAAACAATTAGAGAGGTTTTAAGAGGTTATACAGGTGATAGGAATTCAAAACAAATTTTTTCTGATGATGATCAAATAAACCTACTTAATTTAATCAAATTTTCTGGGGTTTTTTTCAAATATACTTGTGGAGAAGGTTATTTAAGACCTTTTGAATTAGCTACTTACAGATTAAATAACATGTTAGAAATTCTTCAAAACTGGAATGATTATATCCTTGATAATAAATATCTGCCTCAAAGGGGAGCTTCCTTTCTTTTAGACGATAAAGGCAAGATTATTTATAATTATTTTTCCAATGATGTGCTTGGGTATTCTTCTAAAATGGAAGATCCGTTAAGCTTTTTAACTGAAGAATGTAGATAATGAATTTTATAAATATTGAGTTTTTCGGATATTTAGCAGCGTTTTTAACGACAGTCGCTTTTCTACCTCAGTTAATCAAAACTTTAAAAACAAAAAAAGCGGAAGATGTTTCTTTAATTACCTTGATAATGTTTATTACAGGAGTAGGCTCATGGATTATCTATGGATACAAAATTTCTTCAACACCAATTCTCATAGCAAATATAATTACATTTATACTTAATTTGCTTATTTTAATTTTAAAAATATATTATTCTAAAAATACTCGGTAATAATAATTAATCTAAAATTATTAATTTACCCAAATAATGTTAAAAAAAAGCTTAATATAAATTTAATAATAGTAAAGTTTTGAAATCTTCGAAATGCTGGGTTTGGTTTAAAGGAAGTCTTGATGAAGGTGGATATTGGAAAGAAGGTTTTAGTTGCACTTTTGATGAAAAGCCTGGAATATTAATAGAAAGCCCCTCTTACGTAACCTGTAGAGTCCCAAATTGGCGTGTCCTTACTAATGAACCCGAAGATTTAACAAAAACTCCCTTGATTCCAGATAATGCAATTTGGAAAATAATTTAGATTCAAAAAAAATATATATGGACATCAAATAACTCTCAAAAGGGTAAAATTACTATATCAAAAATAAATTAATACTATCTACAGCCTTTTTATAAATATTATTCCATTCTTAATTTTTGGTTTTTTTATTGGAAAAAAAACCCCAAATCTGTCAGAAAATATTGCTCTACCTCTTATTAAATACGGAATTCCTTTGAGCGTAATGGGCTTAATATTAAAAGAAGGAATTGATATAGATTTAATTAAAACTGCTTTAATTGCTTTTTTCCTAATAGGATTTTTATTAGTTCTAATTAATTATTTATCAATTTTTAAAACAAAAATACCTAATAAATCTTTACAGTTAGCTGGTTTAATCGGAAATACTTCATTTCTTGGTATCCCAATTGCATTAGCCCTTCTTCCAACAAGCACTATAAATATTACAATTGGCTTTGATTTAGGAACAACTCTATTTGCTTGGATTTTTGGGCCTTTCCTTCTTCAAAAAAATATGGGCTCCAATACCAGCTTAAATTTTAGAGAGCTATTAAAAGCAATACTAAATAGTCCTGCATCAAGAGGGATATTGGGTGTTTTGATTGCATATCTTTTTGGGTTGGAAGGCGTATTAGGAGATTATCTGTGGATCCCAGCGAGAATAGTAATAGTTCTAGCAATAATTATTGTTGGGACAAAACTAGGAATAATCACAAGTACAAAAACTACATTTTTAAATTTAAATAAGGGGATTGAATATTCAATAATTTTGAAATTATTTATTATGCCTTTAATTATATTTTTTGTTAGCAAGATCTTTGGCTTTAACTTAAATGAGAGTTCAGCAATGGTGCTTCAGGCAGGAACACCATCTGCTGTATCAACAATCCTTATGGCTGAAGCTTATAAAACTAATCAAGAGATTGCATCTACAATTCTTTTTACAACAACATTAATTTCAATTATTACAATACCCATTTTAGCAAAATTGATAACTTTCTCTCAATAAATCAGAAAAATCCTCTTAATAGGCAGATATATTCATTGCCTAGATCACAATTAATGATTATTGTAAATAATATGTCCGCATAACTACATAATGTCTTAAGATTTACAGTATGAAGTCAGTAAATCCTAAAAATGAATATATCCCTCTAGATCTTAAAATATCTGTTAGAAGAGATACCTTAAGACTAATTTCAGAAATGGCTCTCGATATGGGAATTAGCATTAATGAGGTTTTTAGTTTTTTAGCGGAGGACTCAGTTATTGATCTAGAGTTATTGGATAACTTAAATAATGTAGAAATTCCAAATAAATGTAGCTTGGATGATCTTAAGAATGAAATGCTTAAAAAGAAGCTTTGTTAAAACTTTTCAATTTGTTTATTTCTCCAGTTAGCTTCAAAACCTTTACTGAGCAAATCATTTGCTTGATCATTTAAATCACTTCTTTTGATCCTCCATAGATTATAAATTCCATAAGATCCTAATTTCTGATGATTAATCTTTGACCAATGCACTTCTCTAGATGAATATTTATCTATGACAACTAGAAAAGACTCGTTATCATAATTGGGTTTATCTTGAAAATTAATCCTTCTATCAAAGTTAAATCTTTCGAACAAATTAAGGACTCCCTCTGCAGCACTAGATTCATAAAAGACAATCTGTTTAGTATAAAAATGCAATGATGGTTTTCTTATTCCAATCATTGCAAGAGTTTCACCTCCCTGACGAGAATTTAAGATTTGTTTTGAGATATTGCGCAAGGGTAATTGTCTGGAGGTGTCTCCTAATTTTCTAATTGGTGGCATCAAAAAGGCTTGTCCTAGCAATAGGAGTATTTGAAGATAAAGGAGAGTTTTTTGAGATCTAAAGACAAACAAAATAATTCCAAACAACATAAAAGCAAAGAAAAACAATCTTGCTTTAAGAATAATTCCAGTGCTCAACAAGTTTGAAGCAAGATTTGGCATCTCAGGATCATTTATTGTATTCAACCAAATATTTGATAGAAAGAACGCTATTGATAACCCAAGCAGGATTAAAAGATTAATAATCCACAAATATGAAAAGGAATTTTTATGGTTTTGAAGCTTCGTATAACTATTACTTATCAAAATTGCTGCGGCTGGAACTGCAGGAAGCCAGTAGCTAGGAAGTTTTGTTGCAGAAAAACTAAAAAAAATAAAAACGGAACCTAGCCAACATAAACAATAAATAAATAAACTTTCTGAAGGGATGCAACCTTTTTTTAAACTAGTTTTTAAGTCTTTAAAAGCCTCAAATATTCCATGAAATAAAAAAGGTGTAAATGGTAATGATCCTATTACCATTATGTATAAAAAGAACCAAATAGGCTCTTCATGATTATTAACTACTGATGTATATCTCTGGAAATTATGATACCCAAAAAAACTATCCCAAAACTGTTTACCTTCCTTTATTAACTCCAAAACATACCAAGGCAAGCTTAATAAAACTGTGATTAATAAACCACTCTTAGGTTTTATTTTCTCAAGCAAATCCTTCCAATCCTTTTGAATAAATAAAAAAGATGAAATAGTCAACGCTGCAAGGACAAAAGCTACAGGTCCTTTGGTTAAAATTGCAAGCCCCAGAAAAACCCATGGAAAGATACAATTTTCTTTTTTATTACAAGCCATTCTTCTCCAAAACAAAAGAAGGCTTATTCCTAAATTACCGCACAAGAGAGCATCACTTACAGCGGTTCTGCTCCAAACAATTATTAATGGAGACAAAGCAAAGCCTAAAGATGCCACTATCGGAGTAGCTAATTTCCTCCCTCCTTTTTGAGGCCAACAATATAATGTATCTCCAATCATTAGCATTAAAAATAATGAAGCTAATGCTGAAGGAAGCCTTGCTGAAATTGTTCCAAAGCTATCCCATACTTCGTTTTTTGGCAGGGAATAGAAAAAGCCCATTAGCCAATATATTAGAGGTGGTTTATCAAATCGAAAAAGACCATTTACTTTTGGGGTTATCCAATCACGAGATTCACTCATTGCCCTCCCCGCGGCTGCAAAAAGAGGAGGAGTTTCATCTACTAACCCTGTAGAGCCTAGACCTAAAAGAAAAATTATTATTCCAAAGATCAAAACTACTAAACTAGTTAGCAGCCTTTTTTTGGATTTAATAATTATCATTTGGAAATTTTTTGAGATTGATATTCTTTAATAACTGTATTAAGCCAACTCACAACTTTACCCGCAAATATATTTGAAGAAGCATTACTATCTACCCATTTTCTACAATTCTTTCGGTCAATCTTATTAATGATCTTCAAGTAATTAGCGAGGCTTTCCTTATCATCAGGTTTAGCAAGGTAACCAGTTTTACCATGCTGGATGATTTCACTCGGTCCTCCTCTTTTATAGGCCACCACAGGCACTCCACACGCCAATGCTTCAACCACTACATTTCCATAAGCTTCATTCCATTTAGGAGTATTAAGTAAAGCTCTACAAGTCCCAAGTTCTTTCTGTAACTTACTTGTTTCTAAAAAACCCTTCCATTCTAAAATCCCTTGAGGGAATAATTTTTCTATTTTTAATGCATATGATTTATCTTGAACAAATCCCCAAACATTAAGTTTTTCTCCAAGAGCATTAGCCACATATGCTGCATCCTCTAAACCTTTTTCAGGAGCTACTCTTCCTACCCAACCTAGAGGACCATTTTTACAATCTTGAAATGTATAATTTTCTAAATTAAATCCATTCCCAATAATAATTGGGTTTTTAATAAAAGGATAATCGGAAGCTTGTATCCTTGAATGAAAAGCAAAATTATTAGGAAAATTGGAATAAACTTTTGAAATTAAATTACTTATAACAAAACTTTCTGAGCCCATACTAATAATATGAGCAATTGGAATATTTATATTTATAGTCATCCAAATCGGCAGCCAATCGTAAGAAAAATTCAAAATAATATCTGCTTTCTTTCCAATATCAATTGCTTTTTCAATCATTCCTGATAAAAGTGAATTATCAGGAATACTTACAGGCGAATAATAATCTTGATGTTGCCAACTTTTTTGCTCTTCTCCTTTTATAAAATGTAGTTTTGCTTTTTTGCTAGCTTCAAACAATTTAGAATTATTCGGGGCTACTACATCAACTGTGTGACCTTTTGCAATCAAGCCAGTCACTAGAGAATTTAGAGTAAGTTCTACTCCACCACCTTTACCACTTCCTAAGAAACCAATAGGAGTACTAATTAAAACTATATGCATTATTAAAAATTATTTTCTTATGAACTTACTAAATATTAGTCTTAGTATTTGAAAGTTCCCACAAAGACTTTCTCTGGCTAACAAAGAAAACTGAGATTAGGACAAAAACCACCCCAATCCATTGAATGATTGTTAATCTCTCATTTAGGTAAACACCGCCACTAAGGAGTGCAAATATCGGAGTTAAAAATGCAAGCGTACTAAATCCTGTTATTTCTTTATTATTTGCAAAATAGAAAAACAACCCATATGCTAAAGCTCCCCCAAAAATACTTGCAAATGACATCAGTCCCCAATCAAATATTGACCAACTTGGTATCAATTGAAAATTTGTTTGCAAGCAATGTTTAAGAATAAGAGGGACACTTCCTAAAACCATATGCCATCCAGTTACTGCTACTGGATCACTTTTAGTACAAGTAAATCTAATCAAAATTGTCCCTAGAGCCATTGCTAGAGAGGCTCCAAGCATCCATAATTCTCCTACATTAAGTGAGATATCACTAGTACTTTTATCAGACATTAACCACCAACTCTCCAAAAGTTCTTTTGGAAGCCCTAAAAAAATTATTCCGCCTAAGCCAAAAAGTAAACCTAACCAACCAATTGGATTAATTAAATTACCAAATATTACTCTTGCCAAAAGTGCTACCAGCAAAGGTTGAGAATCAATCAAAACAGAACCCAAACCAGCGCCTGTCTTTGAGATCCCATATGTTAAAAATAATTGAAAAAAAGTTGCGTCTATGATTGTAAAAACCAAGAACCATTTCAAATCGCACTTGTAAATTTTTAAATCTCTTTTTAATAAATATGTTGTAATAAGAACAAGAATACCGGCTGGTAGAAGTCTTAATGAAGCGACAAAATCAGGGCCAGCACTAGATACTAGAGGAGTCATAGCTGCCATTGAAGTCCCCCATAGAGCAAAAGGGAGTATCATTAAAAACCAATTTAGGATTGAATTCATAAGGTCTGCTGATAGTCTTTTAAAAGTAGATTTATGATTTGTACCTTAAAAGAATGATTTGGCCTTTTAGACGTAAGTCAAAAAAAAGAATGGCTCGTATAGTAATTGATGAGCCAATAACAAGTTCGACAAGAATTTCTGTCCTCAAAGCTCTTAAACAAATTGAGGATAGAGAATTTCCTGCACTAATACTTAGAATCGACTCTCCTGGAGGTACCGTCGGCGACAGCCAAGAAATATACTCTGCTATTAAAAGACTAAAGGAGAAGGGCTGTAAAGTGGTCGCAAGTTTTGGAAACATATCAGCTTCTGGTGGAGTATATATCGGTGTAGCTTCCGACAAAATTGTAGCGAACCCAGGGACTATAACGGGTTCAATTGGTGTAATAATAAGAGGAAATAATTTATCTGAACTTTTGAGTAAAATTGGTATTAAGTTTGAGACTGTAAAAAGTGGGATTTATAAAGATATTCTTTCACCTGATAAGCCTTTAAGTGAGGAAGGGAGAGAACTCCTTCAAGGATTAATAGATGAAAGTTACAAACAATTTACTGAAGCTGTTGCAGAGGGTAGAAATTTACTCGTAAGTGATGTAAAGAAATTTGCTGATGGAAGAATCTTTACTGGAACACAAGCCAAAGATCTTGGATTAGTTGACAAGATTGGAGATGAGTTTATTGCAAGGGAGCTTGCAGCAGAGATGGCGAAAGTAGATCCAAAAATACAACCCGTAACTTTTGGTAAAAAGAAAAAGAGAATATTAGGGCTTATACCAGGTAGTAGAATTGCTGAAAAAATTATTCGAAATATATTTTTTGAAGTAAATTCATCAAATAAAATACTTTGGTTATATAAGCCTTAAATGCAAGAATGAGTCAGGACTTTCTTAATATTAAAAATATTACTGCTATTAGAGGGGCAACAACTTCTGATGGGAATACTTCAAAAGAGATTGAAAATTCAGTTGTTGAACTTATTAATGAATTAATCTTAAGGAATAGCTTAGATCCGAAAAAGATATTGTCAATAACATTTACCGTTACTAAGGACTTAGACGCATGTTTTCCAGCTTCTATTGCTAGAAAGTGTTTTGGCCTTGATTCAGTTTCATTTTTAGATTGCCAACAAATGTATGTTCCTAATGACATTAATTTTTGTATTAGATTAATGGCGTTAGTAATTTTCCCAACTAGTTCCACAATTAATCATCCCTACTTGCGAGGTGCATCGAGTTTAAGGAGTGATAGATGTTAATCTTGTAAGAAGGTTTTACAAACCAACAATTGATAGATAAACAAATCGCTTACATTAAAGACAATGAAAAATGAAAACAAAAAATTTTTTAATAAATCCAAAATCCTCAAACTTTTATTTATTTCACCTTTTTTAGTTTCAATTCCATTTTTTAGTAATAGTGAAGTTAACGCAGGACTAGAATTTCAATGGGATCAAAACTCAGGTTATAAAAGATTAAAATGGTTTCAAAAAAATAATGAAAGACTACGTAGAAATACCATTTTTTTCTTTTTAAGACCCTCTAATAGAAAAGCAGATCTTTTACAAATAAGTACGAAAATACCTAAAACTTTCAAGTCAACTCTTAAAGAAGAAAAACTGAGTCTTTGCCAAGTAAAAATTGGGGGCTTTGATGATCGTACAAAATGTATTAAAAATATTCCAGCCGATATCGTAATCAATGAAGATAATACTTCACTAGATATTTTCCCTTATAGCCCAATCCCTGCTAATAAAGAAAGCTATGCTGTAGTTTTCAATATATTTAATCCAAAAAGGACAGGTTTATATCAATTTCATTTTTATGGGCAGTATATCGGTGACAATCCCGTTTCAAGTTATTTAGGAAGCTCTACTATAGTGATCGATTAAATGATAAATTGTTAAAGAGAATAAAAAAAAATGACTAAAAGAACATTCGGCGGAACATCAAGAAAAAGGAAACGTGTATCAGGTTTCAGAGTAAGAATGCGTTCTCACACAGGAAGAAGAGTTATTAAAAGTAGAAGGAAAAGAGGTAGAGAAAGAATAGCTGTTTAATATTAATTACTCATAATGGCATTGCCCAAAGCTATGCGTTTAAAAGGTCACAGGACTTTTGATTATATTCATAAAAATTCTGTTAAACATTATGGTAAATTAATGACTTTCAAAATAGCAAAATCAAATCCTAAGATTCTCCTCTCCCACAAAAATAATCATAGTTTAAATAACTTTAAAATTGCTATTTCTATAAGTAAGAAAGTGTCAAAAAAAGCAGTGGTAAGAAATAATATTAGGCGAATATTACAGGATTGTTTATTAGAAAATTTCAGACAAGAAAATAACCACAAACCTTATTGGTTACTTGTTAACCTTAAACCTGGTGATTCCCACAATAATAAAATTGAACTATTAGAGGAATTTCAACACCTAATTTTTAAATCAGGTTTATTTAAATGATTAACATAAATGAAGAATCCTTTTATGAGGGCGGTCCAGCTAAAAGTGACTTAATAATCAATTTATTTGCGGGTTTAACTCTTCTTGGTCTTCCGTTTACTTTCGCAGCTATAGTAAGGGCTTTATGGTTAAGATATAAAATTACTAATAAAAGAATAACTATAGATGGAGGCTGGTTTGGCAAAAATAAAACTCAAGTATCTTTAAGCAATATTGAGGAGATAAGATCGATCCCTAGAGGTTTCGGATCTTACGGAGACATGGTTTTGATACTTAATGATGGTTCCAAGGTTGAGATGAAATCTTTACCTTTGTTCAGAGAAAAACAAAAGTTTATTGAGGAAAATATGGTTAAAAGATCACAAACATTAAATCTTAATGATGTTGAGGGTTTTGCAACTAAATCTTGATTAATTTAATCACAAATGTGTTTTTATCCTGTAAAATAAAGTGTCTAATAAAATTAAACTTTTTTTAATATCGTGATCGGGTTCATCTCAGAAAAACTATTAATCCCGATTTTAGATTTCTTCTACGGTTTAGTCCCTAGTTACGGCCTTGCTATTGTTGCACTAACAGTCGTAATAAGAATTGCACTTTTCCCTTTAAGCGCAGGATCTATTAGAAGTGCTAGAAGGATGAAAATAGCCCAACCTGTGATGCAAAAAAGGCAAGCAGAGATAAAATCTAAATTTTCAAGTGATCCAAAGAAACAGCAAGAAGAATTAGGAAAATTAATGAATGAATTTGGTAGCCCTCTAGCAGGATGTTTACCTTTAATAGTTCAAATGCCTGTTTTATTTGCGTTGTTTGCGACTTTAAGGGGTTCACCTTTTGCAGATGTTCCTTACAATATTAATTTAAAAATTCTTCCGCAAGATCAAATTGCCGCTATTGATCCAAAACCCTATAAGTCTCCAAGGCATTCAATATTTGTAACCGAAAAATCCCACTTCCCTGTAGTAGCGACATTACCTAATGGTACAAAATTAGGATCTGAAGAATCAGTTAAGATAAACTTGCAAACAACTAATGGTAACAACTATTCGGAAGTTCTTTCAAATTATGATAACGGTTCTAAATTTCTTCCAACTTGGACAGTTTCAAAAGGTTCAGAAAATATTAAAGTTTCACAAGATGGTCTAGTTACAGCAATCAAGCCAGGAGACGCAACTATTGAAGCTAAAATACCTGGACTAGCGGCAAAAAGTGGATTTTTGTTTATTAAAGCACTTGGACAGGTCGGATTTTACGTAGATGGTTCAATCAACTGGGATATTGCTACATTAGTTGGAGCTTTCGGTTTAACTTTACTTCTCTCGCAGGTTTTATCTAGTCAAGGGATGCCTTCAAACGCACAACAATCTACTGCTAATAAAATTACTCCAGTAATGATAACAGGTATGTTTTTGTTTTTTCCTTTGCCGGCTGGTGTATTGCTTTATATGGTTGTTGCCAACATTTTCCAAGCGTTTCAGACTTTTCTTCTAAATAAAGAAGCACTTCCTGCAAACTTACAAAAAATTCTTGATGATCAATTAACAAGTAAAAGCAAAGTAATACCTTCTACTGCCAATATTTCAGATAAAAGATTACCTTTTGAACCTAATAATAAAAAATAGTTTTTTCTTTAAATAGATAATGGATTCTTGGAGTAGAAATTTCGAATTGCTCATAAAATCTAGAACTCCTTTGATTTGGATTAGAACCAAAGAAGAAGAAAGATTATATAAAATCATAGATCAATCATGTGAAAAATTAAATATTAAGAGATTCGTATCTTGGGATTGTGTTAATGGAATCAAAGGAGTACTAAATGAAAATGGCAAATTTTCCAACAATCCGCTGGGGGTTCTTAATTGGATAAAGGAACAAAAGTCTGAATTACCAACAATTTTATTGGTAAGAGACTTTCATAAGTTTTATGATGATCCATCTATCAGTAGAACAATAAAAGAATTGTCATCTTCACTTAGAGAAACGCACAATAACCTTATTCTTAGTTCACATATATTGCCATCATCTGAAGAACTTGACGATTTAATTACAATAATTAACTTACCTTTACCTGATCTAAGTGAATTGACAGCTCTTATAAAAAAAATTGCTTTTAATACTGATTCAGATTTAAGCGAACAAGATCTAAACGAGCTTGCCATAGCTTCAAGTGGATTAAGCGAAATAAAAGTTAAGCAAGTAACAGCAAAAGCCCTCACTCAAAGAGGAAAAATAAGTAAATATGACATCAAAGATATTCTTGAAGAGAAAAAACAAGTTATTGCTAGAAGTGAAATATTAGAATTTTTTGAAAGTAAGTCAAGTCAAAATGATATTGGAGGATTGAAATTATTAAAAACTTGGCTTAAGCAAAGATATCGAGCTTTTTCAAAAGAAGCCCAAGAATACGGATTACCAATTCCTAAAGGTGTCTTACTAGTAGGGCCACAAGGAACGGGGAAGTCTTTAATAGCTAAATCAATTTCTAAAAGTTGGTCAATGCCTCTTCTCAGACTTGATGTGGGAAGATTATTTTCAAGTCTTGTAGGGTCAAGTGAGGCAAGAACAAGAGAGACAATTTCAAGAGCAGAAGCCATGTCACCTTGCATTCTATGGATTGATGAAATTGATAAGGGCTTTGGTGGGGATGCGAGAAGTGATGGAGGGACTAGTCAAAGAGTTTTAGCTAGTTTGCTAACTTGGATGGCCGAAAAAGAATCAGCGGTATTTGTAATTGCTACCGCTAATGCTATCGATAAGCTTCCAGCAGAATTATTAAGGAAAGGAAGATTTGATGAAATATTTTTTCTTGATTTACCTAATTCAGAAGAGAGATTGAGCATTCTTGATTTGCATTTAAAGAAAAGGAGACCTAGCTATGATTTTCCTCTTTCAACAATAATTGATCGTACAGATGGATATTCAGGAGCAGAACTTGAACAAGCAGTTATAGAGGGTATGCACTTTTCATTTTCTGAAAATAGAGAATTAATGGAAAAAGATTTAATTAAGGCTGTTTCCGAATTGGTTCCATTATCTCGAACAGCTAAAGAGCAAATTGAATTCTTAAAAGAATGGTCCTCTACCGGAAGAGCACGTTCTGCATCGTAATTTTTTTAATTAGAAAAATATAAATTAAGTTAGTAATCACTTATTTAATTAATTTTTCATCAAAAAGCTCTGATAATGATTTGAGATAAACTATCTTATTAGGATATAAAAAACATAAAAAGAGTGTTAGATCAAAAATTGATAAGAGAAAATCCATCATTTGTGGTGAAGAATTTGTCCTTAAGAGGAAAAGTTTATAATATACCGTTCATACATAAACTAAGTGTAGAGAGAAAAGAAATTGACACTGAGATATCTAGTCTGCAATCAGAAAGTAAAAAACTCAGCAAAATAATTGGCCAAGAAATAAGAAATTCTAATAATGTTAATTCTCAAGAACTTAGTAAATTAAAAGATAAGGGCAATAAATACAGAATAAAAGTTTCTGAATTTGAAGAACAAAAAAGAATTCTAGACAAACAACTTCAAGATGAAATTTCAAAATTACCCAATTTCCCTAGTAAAGATGCCCCTCTTGGAGAAAATGAAAATAATAATATTCAAATTAAAGAATGGGGAGATCCTTTAAAAAAAGATAATCTAAAATCTCACTGGGAAATAGGTGAAAATTTAAATCTATTTGATTTCGTAAAATCAACCAAAATTTCAAAAAGTCGTTTTATTACTCTTACAGGAAGTGGAGCAAGGTTGGAGAGGGCTCTAATTAATTTCATGCTCGATGTTCATACAAATAAAGGGTACTTAGAATTAATGCCTCCAGCATTAGTTAATTCAGAAAGTCTTCAAGGATCTGGCCAGCTTCCAAAATTTTCAAATGAAAGTTTTAAGTGTGCTAATGATGATTTATGGCTTTCTCCAACAGCAGAAGTCCCTCTAACTGCTTTTCATAAAAATGAGATTATTGATTCAAAATTATTGCCATTAAAATATGTAGCATACAGTCCTTGTTTTAGAAGAGAAGCAGGTAGTTATGGAAGGGATACAAAGGGTTTAATTAGACTTCATCAATTTAATAAAGTTGAATTATATTGGTTTTGTGATCCAAATAAATCATTAGAGGCACATAAAGAGATAACAGCAGATGCAGAAAGTATCTTAAAAAAACTCAACTTACCATACAGATTGGTAGATATTTGTACTGGAGATTTAGGCTTTTCTTCTAGCAGAACGTTTGATCTTGAGGTTTGGTTTCCTAGCAGTAAATGTTATAGAGAAATATCTAGTTGCAGTAATTGTTTAGACTTTCAGGCTCGTAGATCATCAATAAGGACCAAAATTGACAAGAAAACTTCATATATCCACACTTTAAATGGAAGTGGTTTAGCTATTGGAAGAACGATGGCAGCTATTCTTGAAAACGGTCAACAAACTGATGGAAGTGTAAAAATTCCAGATGTTTTAGTTCCATACTTTGGATCATCTTTCATAAAAACTGCTTAATATAAAATAATGAATGTTTTAACCTCAATTACTGTACTGGGATTTCTCATTTTCTTTCATGAAATGGGTCATTTTCTCGCGGCAATATTCCAAGGAATATACGTTGATGGTTTTTCTATTGGATTTGGCCCTTCAATAATACAAAAAAAGTATCGGGGTATTACTTACTCCTTTAGAGCCTTTCCTTTGGGAGGATTTGTTTCCTTCCCTGATGAAGAAATTAATAATATTGACCCTAAAGATCCAAATCTTCTAAAAAATAGACCAATAATTCAAAGAGTAATTGTAATATCTGCTGGAGTATTTGCTAACTTACTTCTTGCCTATACAATTCTAATCTTAAACGTAACGACTGTTGGTATTCCCTATGATCCAGAACCAGGAATTTTAGTTTTAGCAACTCAACCAGAAAAAGCTGCTTTTAAAGCCGGTTTAGAGGCAGGGGATAAAATTTTAAAAATAGATGAGAATGTATTAGGTGTTGGGGATCAAGCGGTATCGTCTCTGGTAAAAAGAATCCAAAGTTCATCAGAAGAATCAATATCAATTGAAATTGAGAGAGAGAACACTCTTCAAAATTTAACTTTAATTCCTCAAAACATTGACGGTAAAGGAACAATTGGAGCCCAGTTACAACCAAATATTAAAAAAGAAACAAAAAAAACAAAAAATATTAACGAACTTTTTCAATACACAAATAAGGAGTTTTCATCCCTCTTATTAAAAACAATACAGGGTTATAAAGGACTAATTACAAATTTCTCATCAACAGCACAACAATTAAGTGGACCTGTAAAAATTGTTGAGATCGGCGCACAATTATCCGAGCAGGGAGGGACAGGGATATTGTTATTTGCCGCATTAATTTCTATAAATTTGGCTGTTTTAAATTCTCTTCCATTACCTCTTCTTGATGGTGGACAACTTGTTTTTACCCTTATTGAAGGATTAAGGGGAAAACCCGTACCAGTTAAAATTCAAATAGCTGTAACTCAATCAAGCTTTTTTCTTTTGGTAGGACTAAGCGTTTTATTAATAATTAGAGATACGAGCCAATTACTAATAGTTCAAAGATTGCTTAATC
>QCUP01000017.1 GCA_003208885.1 Prochlorococcus sp. AG-679-K21
AATACAGGTTCGATCAAAATTTGTTTTTCAGGATTCCCAAAAGCTACAACAACATCGTTGTGAACATATATTCCTAATGTATGAAAACCTAAGATCATAGTCACCCAGCTTAAATGACTGATAAGCGCTTCTTTTGTACCTAATACACGAGCCAATACATTATCTTTATTAAGTTCAGGATCATAATCTCTGACAAAGAATATTGCTCCGTGAGCAAAAGCACCAACCATCAAAAACATAGCTATATACTGATGATGCGTATATAAAGCGGACTGTGTCGTGTAATCCCTTGCAATAAAAGCATAAGAAGGAAGAGCTCCCATATGTTGAGCTACTAATGAAGTGGCTACACCAAGAGCGGCTAAAGCTAAACCTAATTGAAAGTGAAGAGAATTAGTAACAGTTTCATAAATACCATCATGATTAATACCAAAACTACCTTTATGAGGATCAAGTGGGTGTCTTGTATTATGTGCTTCGGTGATTTCTTTTAAACTATGTCCAATACCGAACGTATTTCTATACATATGTCCAGCAATTATGAATACAGTACCTATTGCAATATGGTGATGAGCTATGTCAGTTAACCATAATGCTTCACTTTGAGGATGAAGTCCTCCTAAAAAAGTAAATATTGCTGTACCAGCACCCTCTGTTGTTCCAAATACTTGCTCTAATGTATCAGGATTCTGAGCATATGCTCCCCAGTTAAGTGTAAAGAAAGGAGCTAAACCAGCAGGATGAGGAAGAACTGTTAACCAATTATCCCAACCTACATGAACACCCCTAGATTCAGGAATTGCAACGTGAACTAAGTGTCCTGTCCAAGCAATACTACTAAATCCAAATAAAACAGCAAGATGATGATTTAATCTAGATTCATTATTTTTAAACCATGCAAGTGATGGTCTGAATTTTGGCTGTAAATGTAACCATCCAGCAAATAAAGTCCAACAAGCCAAAATACTCATAAAGATTGAGGCCTGGAACAGTTGCTCATTAGTTCTCATTCCAATTGTGTACCACCAATGGTACAAGCCTGAATAAGCTATATTTACAGGCCCACTAGCTCCTGCCTGTGTCATTGCTTCCGTAATACCTGATCCAAAATGAGGATCCCAAATAGCATGAGCTATTGGACGAACATGGGTAGGATCAAGTACAAATTGCTCAAAATTACCTTGCCAAGCTATATGAAAAAGATTACCGGCTACCCAAAGGGCAATTATTGCTAAATGTCCGAAATGTGTAGAAAATAACTTCTGATAAAGCTTTTCTTCGGTCATCCCATCATGACTCTCAAAGTCATGAGCGGTTGCTATTCCGTACCATATTCGGCGGGTTGTTGGGTCCTGAGCTAGACCCTGGTTAAATGCTGGAAATTTTGTTGCCATTGAATTAAAAAGGTGAAGTTCAGGTTATTTAGCCAATCCCGAAAAGGCGAGCATGGAAGAATGCCCAAGTGGTAGCTATGCCGCCCACTAAGAAGTGAGTTACACCAACTGCACGACCTTGAGTAATTGATAGTGCTCTTGGTTGAATTGTTGGAGCAACTTTCAATTTATTATGAGCCCAAACAATTGATT
This sequence comes from Prochlorococcus sp. AG-679-K21, assembly GCA_003208885.1. Lineage (GTDB taxonomy): Bacteria > Cyanobacteriota > Cyanobacteriia > PCC-6307 > Cyanobiaceae > Prochlorococcus_A. Next base: position 1,587 of record QCUP01000017.1, read on the forward strand.
CAAATAGTTCTTGCCAATAACCTCTTCCACTGAATAGGAACATTAAGCTAAATGCCCAAATAAAGTGAGCTCCTAAGAACATCAAGCCATACATACTTATTGCTTGACCATAACTTGTCAATACTTGTGCTGCTTGAGCCCATAAAAAGTCTCGTAACCATCCGTTTATAGTGATTGCACTTTGTGCAAAATTCCCTCCTGTTAGCCCCCAAACATCACTTTGCATTTTCCACGAAAAATGGAAAATAACAATTGATAGGCAGTTATACATCCAGAAAAGTGCTAAGAAAACATGGTCCCAAGAAGAAACTTGACATGTACCTCCTCTACCTGGGCCATCACATGGGAATCTAAATCCTAGTGATGCCTTATCAGGGATTAATCTTGAGCTTCTTGCATAAAGGACACCTTTAAGAAGAATCAAAACTGTTACATGTATTTGGAAGGCATGTATATGGTGAATCATCAAATCAGCTGTTCCCAAAGGAATTGGGGCAATCGCGACCTTTCCACCTACTTCAACTAAACTTCCGTTAAATACTTCACTTATAGCTTTATGAGGTAATGCTTCTGCTGTGCCTGCCAATATTGAAGTGCCAACCGCGGAAGCTTGAATGCTTTGAACCCATTGAGCAAATATTGGTTGAAGCTGAATTGCAGAATCACTAAACATATCTTGAGGTCTTCCTAAAGCTCTCATTGTGTCGTTATGAATATAGAGTCCAAAACTATGGAAACCTAACCACATACAAACCCAATTAAGATGACTTATTAACGCATCTCTAGCTTTTAAAATCCTATCTAGAACATTATCTATATGTTTTGCTGGATCATAATCTCTTACCATCGCTATCCCTGCATGAGCTCCAGCGCCAACGATAAATAATCCACCTATCCACATATGATGAGTAAACAAACCAAGCACAGTCATGTAATCAGTCGCAATATATGGATACGGAGGCATCGCATACATATGATGAGATATCAAGATACTTAGAGAACCGAGCATTGCTAAGTTGACAGAAAGCTGTGCGTGTCTACTTTCAGCCATAAAATCAAAAAGACCTTGGTGACCCTTAGGTGCTGGGAAAAGAATAGGATCTCCTTGTTGTGAATCTAATATTTCTTTCATACTGTGACCAATCCCATAGTTAGTCCTATACATATGACCAGCGATTATAAATAAAACAGCAATTGCGACATGATGATGTGCAATATCAGTCATCCATAAACTTCCTGTTACTGGATTAAGTCCTCCCTTGAAAGTTAAAAAATCTGAAAAAGCAAACCAGTTTAAACTGAAGAAATTACCTGTACCACTTGCAAGTCCTGGAAATATTTGACCGACAATTTGAGGATCACACAATTGATGAGGCATTGGCATGTCAGCAATTGTCGCTATCTCTTTACCGTTAATAATTAGTGGGCTACCAGCATCAATAGCATCTAAAAGAGCTGCTGTAGGAGCACCGATATGAATAACATGACCCGCCCAAGCTAAAGAACCAAGTCCTAAAAGACCTGCGAGGTGATGATTCATCATAGACTCAACATCTTGGAACCATTCCATTTTTGGAGCAGCTTTATGATAGTGGAATATACCTGCATGAAGCATTAGTGCAGCCATTACTACTGCCCCAATAGCTAGTGCCATCAATTCACTTTCATTTGTAATTCCCCAAGCTCGCCACATGTGGAATATTCCAGAACTTATTTGTATCCCGTTGTAGTTAGCACCTAAATCACCATTAAGCATCTCTTGCCCAACTATTGCCCAAACTTGTTGAGCTCCAGGTTTTACATGGGTAGGATCAGCTAGCCATCCTGAATAATTTGAAAATCTTGCTCCATGGAAAAATGCAGCGCTCATCCATATAAAAATGACAGCAAGGTGTCCGAAATGAGCTGAGAAAATTTTTCTTGTAGCTTCCTCAGCATCTCCTGTATGTATATCAAAATCATGGGCATCTGCATGCAAATTCCAAATCCAAGTTGTAGTTTTTGGACCTTTGGATAATTTACTAGACCAGAAACCTGGTTTATCTAATTTGGCAAAATCAATAGGTCTGGGATCAGCCTTGACGGGTGATTCCAAAATCTTTTTGTCTTTTTCTCCACTTTCTGGTGGGCTAATGGTCATCTAGCACCTCTAAATAATTGACCCTTAAGTAGATTTATCACACCTATAAGCCTACTTATTAATAGTAGGCTTTCTAGGAACGAGCGAATCAAAACTTAAGATTTTCGTTACCAAAAATAATAGGCTAAAGATTCTTTGATCATGCAGGAAAGTAACAAATGTTTCATTGATTGTTACTTTTCAGTATTTCTATTAAATCCCTTTACATAACAAGGGTCTAAGTATATTTACTCATTTCAATTAAAAAATCTTAAATTTCTTTTTATATTTCGTTTTCATTTTTTTTAATTGCAGCGAAGAGATATAGCTTTAAATTGATGTTAAAGAGAACTTCTGAAATTGAAAGGTATTGCAATAGGTTTTTCTGATACTTCAAAAGAGATTTTAAAAAGACTAAAAAAAACTGAATTTATTAATGAGGTTTTCATAGGAAGCTCATCCCCTAAAGATAAAAAGATAAAAGACTCAATTATGTTTATGAAACCTAGGCAAATTCTGAGAGAAAAGTGGGAAAAATTGGAGTTGATTATCTTTGTCGGCTCAGTTGGCGCTTCTATTAGACTTATTAATTCTTTATTATCTTCCAAAGATAAAGATCCTGGAGTAATTGTTATTGATAAAAAAGGATCAAAAATTATTCCTATCATTGGATCACATCAATCCAATATCCAAAATATTGCATTTCAAATATGTAATTTATTCGGTGGTGAAATAATCGAGACTAATAATTCAATTGATCAGAATTACCTAAATATTGACTCATTTGGGAATCAATGGGGATGGAAAAGATCTGGAGATATAAAGGACTGGTCAAAATTAGTAATCAAGCAAGCTAATAAAAAAGAGATTTTTTGTAGCCAATTATCAGGCAACAATTTATGGAAAACTTCTGAAGTAGGAAATACTATTACTCAATTATCAGACAAAGATTATGATCAAAAGAAATCAATTTTTCATATATCTATATTCGATAATCATAAAAATACTTGGCATCCCCCAACATTATGGATCGGTTTAGGTTGTGAGCGAAATACTAGCAAAGAATTAATTGAACACTCGTTACAAAGTTTTTTAACCACTAATAATTTATCTCCATTATCAATTGCAGGTTTTGCAACTGTTGATTTAAAAAAAGATGAGAAGGCAATTTTAGAAATCTCAAAAGAAAAAAATTTACCTATAAAATTTTTTACATCTGAAGAACTCTCCGCAATTAATACCCCAAACCCATCGAATATAGTTCTCAATGAAATTGGTACACCTTCAGTTGCTGAGGCAGCTTGCATGATCGCTGCAGGACAAGGTTCAAAACTATTGAAAGAAAAGAAAATTTTTAAAAGTATAGATTCTTCAAAAAGTACTTTTGGCGCAGTAACTATTGCAGTCTCTGAATCTAAAAATCAATATTCCCCATTAACTGGTGAGATTCATGTTGTAGGTAGTGGACCAGGAGATATTTCCTTTTTAACAAATGATGCTAGAAAAGCTTTATCAAAATGTTCTATTTGGATTGGATACAAAATGTATTTGGATCTAATTAAACCTCTTAAAAGAAAAGACCAAGTAATGATTGAAAGCAATCTTACTGAAGAGAAAGAGAGATGTGAGAAAGCTATAAAACTTGCTGAAGAGGGAATCAAAGTAGCACTAATATCCTCTGGCGATGCTGGTTTTTATGGGATGGCTGGCCTACTTTTAGAATTAATTCAAAAAGTTCATAAAGATATTAGGCCTTCATTTGAAGTACATCCAGGAATAAGTAGCATGCAGTTGGCTGCAGCAATTGGTGGAGCCCCATTAATGAATGACTTCTGTTCAATCAGCTTAAGTGATAAGTTAACCCCTTGGGAAACTATTGAAAAAAGAATTGCAGGTGCTTTATTAGGAGACTTTGTAATTGCCATTTTCAATCCACAATCACTTGAAAGAAATTGGCAATTGAAAAGAGCTATAGAATTATGCTTAGGATATAGACCAGGAAATACTCCAGTCTTAGTAGGAAGACAGGTAGGTAGGGAAAATCAATCCAAGAGCTTTTTTAATTTAGATAGTATGCCTTTACAGGATATAGATATGCTATCAATAATAATCATTGGTAATTCTAAAACTACTTTGGTTGATGAAATATTTTTAACTCCAAGAGGATATTTAAAAAAGTAATTTGAAACTCCATCTTATATTGATCATTGGATATTTTGTTTTTGCTTTTTTTGCAAGAGAATATTAATGTTTAATAAAATAGTTTTGAGATTAATTCCTTGAATAATATTGGTGTAATTTTATTTGATATAGATGGTGTTATCCGAAGCGTAGAAAACAGTTATAGACTTTCACTAAAAAAAACAGTTTATCAATTTTGCGGATGGGAACCTAGTTATCGAGATATAGATAATGCAAAAAACGAAGGTATCTGGAATAACGATTGGGATTTAAGTTTAGAACTTATAAAGAGGCATATTAAAAGCAAGAATCTAAAACTGAAAACACCTCAAAGAGAAGCCATAATTAGATGTTTTGAAGACTTCTACTTTGGTGGGAATCCAACTAAAGATAGTAATAACTGGTCAGGTTTTATAAGAAATGAGGAATTATTAGTGGAAAAAGAATTTTTTACCTTATTAAGTGTTAATAGGATTACTTGGGGATTTGTTAGCGGAGCCGAATCTGCATCTGCAAAATTTGTTTTAGAAAAGAGACTTAAATTAGAATCTCCCCCTTTAATAGCAATGGGTGATGCTCCTGATAAGCCAGATCCTCAAGGTTTTCTTTACTTGGCCAGTAAGCTTTCCGAGAATAATTTAGGTGATAAAAATGTACCCATTGCATATGTCGGTGACACAATTGCTGATATCAATACTGTTTCTAATGCAAAAAAAAGAATTCCGAGTCAAAAATTTATAAGCATTGGAGTAGCTCCTCCTCATCTCCATTTAGAATCTAGGATGAAAGAACGTATTTCATATGAATCAAAACTTAAAGAAGCAGGAGCTGATTTAATTCTAAATACAGTAAATGATCTTAAAAATATAGATATTGATTTTTTTAAAAAACTTCAAGAATAAAAATAATTCTTATAAATAAATACGGAGAGGGAGGGATTCGAACCCTCGACAAAAGTTACCTCCTGTAACTCCTTAGCAGGGAGCCGCTTTCAACCACTCAGCCACCTCTCCAGTTCTTATACATTATCAATTTTTGAGCAAACATTCAAAATTATTTATTTAATCGAAATGTCTAATCAACTTGGACTCTTGGCAATCTATTTTTAAAAGAGCAAAGAATTTCCCAAGGAACGCTATTACATTTATCTGCCCAGTCAATCGGAGAAATTGATTTATCTCCTTCAGATCCTAGTAATAGCATTGTACTACCAACTCCAATATCATTAGAATCTGTAATATCTACCATCATTTGATCCATTGTTATAGATCCTACCTGAGGATAAAGTTTTTTATTATGAATCAGACTTATTTTGCCAGATAAATTTCTAATGATGCCATCAGCATAACCAATACTTAAAACCGCTAACTTAGTTTTTCTATCACTCACAAATTTATTTCCATAACTTACACCAATACCTTTTTCAATAGTTCGAACAAAAGTGACTTTCGCCTTTAAAAATAAAGCAGGTTTAAGAATTAAATTTTCATTTGTTTTTACTAATGGTTCATAGCCGTACATGGAAAGCCCAACACGTACCATATCAAAATGAAAATCTTTACCAAGAATCATACCAGCAGAATTAGCAAGATGAATCTTAATATTTTGTTTATTATCAATATCTATAATTTTCAATAATTCTTGAAATTTTTCTCTTTGAAGTTGGGTGCTACTTTTGGGATTAAAGGCATTCTTTTCATCTGCACAGGCGAGATGACTATATATTCCCTTAACAGCAATATTTTCAAGAGATTTAATATTCTTAAATTGTTGAACAAAGTGATTACATTCAAATCCCAATCTTGACATTCCAGTATCAATTTTAAGATGTAACGAAAATTCGAAATTATTGCTCTTTCCAATGTTATTACAAATCAAACACTCCCTAAAAGTACTAACAGTTGGCATCAAATTATTTTTAAAACATATTAATAAATCTTTTTTTGTATAAAGATTACCAAGAACAAGAATTGGGACTTGTATTCCAAAAGAACGAAGTTTTATTCCCTCCTTTAAGGTTGCGACTCCTAATTGAGAAGCACCTCCTTTAATCGCATATTCAGATACAACTTTTGCATCATGTCCATATCCATCAGCCTTAACAACTGCCATGAATTCACAATTATTTTTTAATTTTGATCTTATTTGCCTTACGTTTGCCTCTATTGATTTACCACTGACTTCTATCCAAGCTCTTTGCGTTGGATCTATTTCTCCTTCAAAACTTGGAAGAGTATCAAAATTGTTTTTTCGATTATTCAAAGAATTGGAATTAATGTTTACGCGATTTTATGCGCTTGTTTAATTATATCGCTAGCATGACATGTAAATTGATTTTTGACATGAGCCAGACTCTTGTTTTAAATGCATCTTATGAACCTTTAAACATTACTTCTTGGCGAAGAGCTGTAATTTTAATGATCAAAGGTAAAGCTGAAAGTTTAGAAGAAGATCAATCATATGCCTTACATTCTGGGCAAAACCTTCCTACTGTTATTAGGCTTCGCTACTACGTTAAAGTTCCCTTCCGAGAGGTAGCACTTACAAGAAAAAATATACTTCTTAGAGACAATAACTCATGTCAATACTGTAACCATAGAGGTAGTGATCTATCGATAGATCATGTCTTACCGAGAAGCAGAGGTGGAAATGATAATTGGGAAAATGTAACAACAGCATGCCTTCGATGTAATGTCCAAAAAGGTAATAAGACCCCTGAAGAAGCAAATATGCCTTTAAAGAAAAAACCATATCGACCATTAAGTAATCTAAATTTCGAAGCCACAAGGCAAATAGACTCTGGCAAGCATAAAGAATGGAGTAAATATGTAATTGGTTTAGCTGCTTAAAATTAATTAATTTTCATTCTCATTAAAATCTTCTAGCATCCTTTTCTGTTCTTGGGCTAAACAAGCATCAATAACATCATCTAATTGTCCTGCCAGAATTGGCTCTAATGAAAAATTAGATCCTAACCTATGATCAGTAGTTCTATTATCCTTAAAATTATAAGTTCTAATTTTTTCGCTTCTATCACCACTTCCAACTTGCATTAGCCTTTGTGACCTCTCCTTAGCATTAGCTTCTTTTAATTGAATCTCATATAATTTAGCTCTTAAAATTTCCATAGCTCGCTCGCGATTTTGTAGCTGAGATCTTTCTTGTGTGCAAAATACTCTAATACCTGTTGGCTTGTGAATTAGATCAATAGCAGTCTCTACCTTATTAACATTTTGACCTCCAGCACCACCTGATCTAGCTGTACCAATCTCTATCTCAGTTGGATCAATCTTAACTTCAACCGGATCAGCCTCAGGCATAACCGCAACTGTTGCAGTAGACGTATGAACTCTGCCTTGAGATTCAGTTGCTGGAACTCTTTGAACTCTATGAACACCTGCCTCAAATTTCAATTGACTATAAACGGAATCTCCTTTTACAGAAATAACTAATTCTTTAAATCCGCCCATATCCGATTCAGAAGCACTAATAGGTTTTACTGTCCAACCAATTTTTTGTCCATATCTTTCATACATTCTTGCTAAATCACCGGCCCAAATACAAGCTTCATTTCCTCCTGCTCCAGCTCTAATTTCCAACATTACACTTCTTTCATCTCGTGGATCTTTTGGTAACAAAGCAATTGTTAATTTTTCAATAAGTTTATTCTTATTATCTTCAAGACTACATAATTCTTCATTTATCAATAATTCCATATCTTTATCATTTCTATTATCTTTAAGCAATTGTTTAGAGTCACCAATTTCCTTATCAGTATCAAGCAATTGATTAAAATCTAGAACTAAAGGTTCTAGCTTGGCTCTTTCTCTTGCTATTGATTCAAGTTTTTTAGGATTATTTGCAATATCGGGGTCAGCCAACTGCATTTCCAAATTGACAAAACTTTCTGAAGCATTTTTCAACCTTGCAATTAATGTTGTATATTCCAATTGAAAATTTGCTTAATTTTTGATTAGTAAATTTTTATTTATCTGATTCTTTAGAATCTTTTGTTTCTTTTGAAGTCGCTGAATCGGCTGAACCCATTCCATATTTTTTCATAAATCTATCAACTCTACCTTCAGTATCAAGGATTTTTTGTGTCCCAGTAAAGAAAGGATGATTCCCACTCCAAACATCAACGTGTAATTCAGGCTTAGTTGAACCTGTAGTCATTACAACCTCTCCATTACAAATAACTTTTGCATCTGGATACCATTTAGGATGAATTTCTGATTTAGGCATAATAAAAGAGGATTTAACGTTTAGAGAATTGAGGAGCTTTTCTAGCTTTTTTGAGACCATATTTTCTTCTTTCTTTTGCTCTAGGGTCTCTACTAAGGTGTCCTTCTGTTTTTAAAGGCTTTCTATTATCAGGTGATAACCCACAAAGAGCTCTAGCTGCTCCTTGCTTGATTGCATCTGCCTGGCCTGTTAAACCACCCCCAAAAACATTTACAAAAATATCGTATGAATTTTCGAGGCCTAAAGTTAGTAAAGGTGCTTTAACTGAATTTAAGTGTGATGGATTGAAGTTTAAGTAATCATCCCCAGAACGGCCATTTATTTTAATTTGTCCATTGCCTGGGATTAAACGAACTCTTGCCACTGAAGTTTTTCTTCTTCCAGTACCCCAATAAACCGCTTTGTTTTTTATTTGGCTATTCATTGTTAAAACTTAACTATTTAATAATACAGGATTTTGTGCAGCATGAGGATGTTCTGAACCTTTATAAACTTTTAATTTCTTGAATTGCTGTCTTCCCAGTGAATTATGAGGAAGCATTCCTTTAACAGCTTGCTCAATTATTCTCTCAGGAATTCTTTCTTGAAGCGATTCAAATTTTTCAACTTTCATTCCTCCAGGTCTACCAGAATGCCTTCTATATAATTTTTGTGATGATTTTTTACCTGTTACCTCTACTTTTTCAGCATTAACAACAATAACAAAATCACCTGTGTCCAAATGAGGCGTAAATGTTGGTTTATTCTTTCCTCTCAAAACTGAAGCTATCTCTGTAGAAAGCCTGCCAAGTGTCTTATCTTTAGCATCAACTAAAAACCAATTTCTTTTGATAGTTTCTATGGAGGGAGTAATAGTTTTATTCATTTATTATTTTTACCAGAATAAATTTTAATCGGTCTTAAATTCTACATTATTAAAGGAGGAATAAACAATTATTTTTGATTATCTATATATATTATTTAAGTAGATAAAATTTTCCAAGCTAGGAGTAACCTCTAATTAAAAATTTCGGGAAAAGATCATTTTTATTGATCCTTTTAAAAATTTTTTCTTCATACACTGAATTTACTAAACATAACCCTTTCGCTGGCGCTGATTCTCGAACATCGTATTTCTTTTTATAAACCCATCTATCTTTAAAAATATCTGGTGTTATTTTCTTTTCTCCTACTAAAACAAGTTGACCCACTATTGAACGGACCATTCCATAAAGAAATCCTGAAGCTTTTATATCTATCAATATCAAATCATCAGTCCTCTCTAACTTTATGTATTTTAGTGTTGTTACAGAATTTGATCTATTACTTCCACTCTTTTGAAAAGCAAAAAAATCATGCTCTCCAAGCATTCCATCTAAGGCCTTTGACATAGAAAGCTCATCAAGATATGTCTGATATCTATGCCATGACCACTTATTTAAAAACAAATTAGGTATCTTACTATTATTGATTACGTATCGATAATGTCTATAAACTGCAGAATAGCAAGCATGCCAGCTACTTTTCACTTCTACTGATTCTAATATTCTAATTGTCTGGGGTAATCTACTATTTAATACATCTGCATAACGATCAATTGGAATTACAAAATCAATATCAAAATGGACTACTTGTCCAGATGCATGAACTCCAGCATCTGTTCTACCTGAAGCAAATGTTTTTATAATTTGATTTGATATTTTAAAAAGACAATTTTCTATCGTCTCTTGAACACTTATTGCATTTTTCTGTCTTTGCCAACCAGAATAATAGGATCCATCGTATTGGATAACTAAAGCTACTCTTTTCAAAAGTTATATTTTAAAGTTTTATTTTTCTAGCTTAAACAAGTTCAATAATAGCCATTTGGGCATTATCACCTTTTCTAGCAACAGTTCTCACAATTCGTGTATAACCTCCATTTCTATCTCCATATCTTTCTTGAGCTTTTTCAAAAAGTGAGTGAACTAACTTTTTATCGTAAATGTAACCAATAGCTCTTCTTCTAGCAGATAAAGTACCCTCCTTTGCTAAGGAGATCATTCTTTCCGCCTCATTTCTTAAAGCTTTAGCTCTTGCTTTGGTGGTGGTTATTCTACCTTCTCTAATAAGTTGTGTAGTTAAAGCTCTAAGAAGAGCTTTTCTTTGATCAGCTGGTTTGCTTAAAAGGGGAATTCTAAGTTGATGTCTCATAATCTCAAAAGTTTGTTAAACAGATGTCCTACTTTGCGGAATTGAAATTCCTATTCGCTCAAGAGCTTCAATAACCTCATCTGCAGATTTCGAGCCGAAGTTCTTAATTTCTAAAAGATCTTCATAACTGAATCCCATTAAATCTGAAACAGAATTAACTTGTGCTCTTTTCAAACAATTATAAGCTCTAACGGACAAGTTTAGTTCTTCTAATGGTATTTGAGCTTCAGGAGAAGGTTCTGGTTCTTCAGGTATCTCTTCAACCATTGTAACGGTTGCTAGGGGCTGAAAGAGTTCAATTAATTGGTTTGCTGCTTCAGCAATTGCATCATCAGGACTGGTTGAACCATCTGTTACAACTTCCATTGTTAGTCTTTCTCTACCAGTTGCTCCTTCTGCAACAGCAGTTTCATCTATTGTGAAATTAACTCTTTTTACAGGCATAAAGACAGCATCAATTTGAAGCAAGTCAATAGATGTCGTTTCTTGGTTTCTTCGATCTACAGGTCTATAACCAACCCCTCTTTCTACATGAATTTCCAACTCTAGATTGTGTCCATCTTGAATAGTTGCGATAGGTTTTTCACCATCAACAATTTCAACTTGAGATGAAAATTGTATGTCATTTGCCTTCACTTCCATTGGGCCATTAACAACTAGTCTTCCAATCTCAAGCTCTGGGTTGGAACTATTAATAGAAAGTTGCTTACAATTCAAAAGGATATCTAGAACATCTTCTCTAACTCCCGGGATAGTGGCATATTCATGATTAATTCCTGCAATTCTTACGGCAGTAACAGCACTTCCTTCGAGTCCTCCCATAAGAACTCTTCTTAAAGAGTTACCGAGAGTTGTAGCCTGTCCTCTTTCTAAAGGACCAATTAAAAATGTTCCTGTTTGGGAGCGATCATCTGATACTTGATGATCGATTCTGTCAATCTGGTATTGCAACACGGAAAAAAAGGGTTGAAAGTTTGGGGGGGGAATGGTTAAGTTCTAAACGCGTCTACGTTTAGGTCTTCTGCATCCATTATGAGGTAATGGAGTTACATCTCTTATTAGAGTTATTTCTAAACCGGCAACTTGTAAAGCTCTTATGGCGGTTTCCCTACCTGAGCCAGGGCCTCTAACTAATACTTCTATTTGTCTCATTCCTTGATCAAGCGCTCTTTTAGCTGCTGCTTCGGCAGCAGTTTGAGCCGCAAATGGGGTTCCTTTTCTAGCACCTTTAAATCCACTAGCTCCTGCAGAAGACCAAGAAATTACATGACCTGAAGTATCAGTAATAGAAACAATAGTGTTATTAAAAGTACTTTGAATATGTACTACACCATTTGGTACATTTTTCTTCGATTTCTTTGAGCCTGTTTTTTTTACTGGAGCTGCCATAACAATTTAGATAGATAAGTTTAGTTTCTGTTTAAAAAGAATTTTTTATTTTTTTCTTCCAGCAACTGTTTTTCTTGAGCCTCGTCTAGTTCTGGCATTAGTTCTTGTTCTTTGTCCTCTTACAGGAAGACTCATCCTATGTCTTCTGCCTCGGACACAACCAATATCTTGCAAGCGTTTTAAAGCCATTCCCTCTTGTCTACGTAAATCACCCTCTACAGTGAAATCTTCTGCAGCTACTCTCAATTTTTGCACATCACTATCTGATAAGTCTTTTACTCGAATATCAGGATTAACTCCTGTATTTGAGAGGATTAATTTTGATCTTGTTAGACCAATTCCATAGATGTATGTAAGTGCAATTTCAACTCGTTTTTCACGAGGTATGTCAATTCCTGCAATCCTGGCCACTTGTTTCGAATTAGTAAAAGGTTTTTAATTTAATATCATCAAAGATTAACCTTGACGTTGTTTGTGTCTAGGGCTAGCGGTGCAAATAACCATAACCCTGCCATGTCTACGAATAACACGACATTTGTCACACATTTTTTTTACTGAGGCTCTAACCTTCATTAGGTTTTCTCATTAAAATGTTAATTTCTTATTGTACATCATCATCAAGCCATTTTTTGTTTTATATCAGCAGAAATTGTTTTTAGGTCGCCATTAGCGTTGATATATTCTAATAAAGAGAGGTCTTTATAGTATTCAATCAAAGGCTCTGTAGTTTCCTTATAAATTTTTAATCTTGTTTTAATTGTTTCTTCGTTATCGTCTTTTCTACCCCTAAGAAGTAAACGCTTTATTAAAAATTCATCTGGTATATCTAAATAGAATACGATCTCTAAAGGTTGATTTATATTCATCAAAACATTATTGAGAGAATGCACTTGAGACAAATTTCTGGGATAACCATCTAAAATCCAACCTTTATTATCTTTATCCAAATTCTTTTTAACAATTTCTAAAACTAATTGATCACTTACAAGTTCCCCCATATTCATAATATCTTTTACTTGTTTACCCAAATTAGTATCCAAGTCAATCTCTTTTCTTAATAATTCTCCGGTAGATAAATGTAAATAAGAGTTAGCTTCACTTAAGAGGGCAGCTTGAGTTCCTTTCCCTGCTCCAGGTGGTCCTAAAAATAGTAAATGTTTTTTCATTAATTATTAACTAATCCCTCATACCTCTGAGAAATAACATAAGTTTGAATTTGTTTAGCAGTATCAATTGCGACTCCAACAAGAATCAATAGAGAAGTGGCTCCTAAACCTTGAAAAGTTTGAACATTAGTTGCTCTTTCTACAGCCGCAGGAATTATAGCTACTGAACCTAAAAATAATCCTCCTAAGAGTGTCAACCTATTTTGAATACCTGACAAGTAATTTGCTGTATTAGAACCTGGTCTTACTCCAGGGATAGCAACTCCTCCCTTTTTTAAATTAGATGCTACGTCTACTGGATTTATGGTAAGAGACGCATAAAAGTATGAGAAACCTAAAATTAAAGCAAAAAATGTTAGGGCATACGGCCATGGATTGGAGGAACCCGGATTCAAACTGCCAGCTAATTTAATCAAAATTGGATTACCAGTAACATTTGCAACTGTTATTGGTAAAAATATCAAGGCAGATGCAAAGATAATTGGCATAACTCCGCCAGCGTTTAATTTTAATGGCAGATAACTTTGTCTTGTTGGAAGTAATGAAGAATTACCTATCTGTCTTTTTGCACTAACAATTGGTATCCGTCTTGCTCCTTCTTGAACAAAAATTATTCCTACAATTGTTAGTAAAAAGACTCCAAGTAAAACCGCTATACCTAAAACATCTCCACGATCACCTGTTTGTGCTTTTTCAATAGTTGAGCTCAAAGCTTTTGGTAAGGTTGCAACGATATTTAAAAAAATCACTAGTGAGGCGCCTTGACCTATACCTTTCTCCGTAATAATTTCACTAAACCACATAACTATCATTGACCCTGTCACAAGAGCAATAGATGTTTGCAAAACAAAAGCAGTTTCACTTATACCCTCGATTGCATATTGTCTAAGGATTAAAGAGAATATGATACTTTGTAAAAACCCCCATCCCAAAGAAACATATCTGGTTATCTGAGCAATTTTTCTTCTACCTGCCTCACCCTCATTTTTTTGCAAATCTTCAAGAACAGGTAATGAAGCAGTCAAAAGTTGAATAATGATTGAAGCGTTTATAAAGGGTAAAATTCCAAGTGCAAATATTCCTAAGGTTGAAATTCCTCCTCCAGTAAAAATGTCTAAAAAACCAATTAATTGACCACCCTGGTCAATAAAACTTTTAAAAGCAATCCTATCGATTCCAGGCATTGGTATATAAATACCAAGTCGGACTAAAAGTAGAAGACCTAAAGTTGTTAAAACTCGATTCCTTAACTCTTTATTTAAAAATAATTGAGTGACTATTTCTGAAGCACTAGGATTTCTACTTTTGTTAATTAACATCGGCAAGTAAATTTAAATTTATAAGAAAATTTATTTATTTATTATTAATAATTTCGCAAGATCCGCCTGCAGCTTCTATTTTTTCTTTAGCAACTTTAGTAAATGCATGTGCTTGAACTTTTAATTTTTCTTTAACTTCTCCATTACCTAAAATTTTAAGAGGAAATTTCGGCTTGAATAACAACTTTTTTTTCACAAGTGAATCTATATTGACAACTTCATTCTCTTTGAAAACACTTAATTTGCTTAGATTAACTATTGAAAAGTTTTTTTGATTAATAATTTCAAAATGCTTTAACTTGGGAACTCTTCGATAGAGAGGCATTTGACCACCTTCAAATCCTGGGCGGGTAGGTCTTCCTGATCGAGATTTCTGTCCTCTCATGCCAAAACCACAAGAAGCTCCCTGCCCAGCTGCTATACCCCTACCTTTCCTTAACTTTTTCTTTCTGGAACCAGTATTTGATTTGAGTGTATTTAAAGTTGAAGTCATAATTTTCAAGAGTAAAGCTGTTCGAGAGAAATTCCTCTCTCTCTAGAGGCAGATTTGTGAGTTCTTAATTGGGAAAGAGCAACCATTGCAGCTCTAGCATTATTTAAAGGAGTTTTACTACCCAATCTTTTAGCTAAGACATTTTTTATACCTGCTAATTCTAAAACTGTCCTTATTGAGCCCCCTGCAATTACCCCAGTACCAGGGGCTGCAGGTCTAATTAGTACATTTGCAGCTCCATCACTACCAACAGATAAAGTAGGTATAGAATTATTGGTAGTTAAAGGGACTCTAACAAGATGTTTTTTTCCGTCTGAAACTCCTTTTCTTACTGCTCCAATGACATCACCTGCTTTGCCGACTCCTACTCCTACTTGCCCTTTCTCATTACCAACAACAACTATTGCTCTAAAACTCATTTTTTTACCACCTTTTACTGTTTTAGATACCCTTCTGATTTGAACAACTCTTTCTTGCCACTCAGAATCCCTTTCATTTTTAGAGTCTCCTCTTCGATTTCTTTTTCGATCATTATTACGATTACCTCTCCTCTGCTCATTGGGATTTGATGAAGGTGTATTGTCAGTCTTTAACTGATTTTCTTGTTTTGTTGGAGTGTCTGTCATGAAAAAAAATAAATATTTAGAAATTTAAGCCTGCATCACGGGCTGCATCAGCAAGAGCTTTAACCCTCCCATGGTATAGATTACCTCCTCGATCAAAAATAACTTGCTTGATGCCTTTCTTAATTGCTCTTTTAGCTAATAATTTACCTACAGTTGAAGAAGAACTGCAATTAGATGAAATTTTATCTGAATCCTCTTTAAGTTCTTTATCTATAGTAGATGCAGAACATATAGTTTGTTGTGCATCATCGTCAATAACTTGGGCATAAATATGATTATTAGAACGATATACAGCTAACCTTGGACGAGTTTTATTCCCGATTAAGTACCTCCTTAATCTTTTATGACGTTTTTGAGTTTGAAGTTTCCTTGAAATTTTAGCCATGATTTTAATGCAATTATTTTTTGCCGGATTTACCAGCTTTTCTGATG
>QCUP01000018.1 GCA_003208885.1 Prochlorococcus sp. AG-679-K21
ATTCACAATCAGGACTTTTGCGTTTAATTGTTTTGCAAGTTGTGGAAGACTCAAACCATAAATCATTCCTTCATTGAGGCTACCTGCAGCTTCAAGAATATTTAAACCATCAAAATCGTCATTTAATAATGCCTCTATTTGTTTAAACCCTTTACCTGGAATTAAGTCTTTATTCATAATTCTTTTTTCAGCAGATATATTATCCAACAATCCCACTGAAGGAATTAAGTTTTCCTCTGCAAGATTCAATGTAGAACCAATAAATTTAACATCATCATCTATTAGCCCTTCATAAGTCATTGAAGGAAGATTAGTAAGTTCAATACAAGTTGCTAATGGTTTTCCTACACGTATTTTTTTTCCTTTTTCTAAAAGTTTTTTTGATATTCCCAGTACTAATGCTGACTTACCACTAAATGGCTCGCAGGAACCAATTAACAATATCTGACTCATAATGAACGAATTAATTTATCCATAGATTTAAGATAATATTTTTTTATGAACTATACAATTATTTATTTAATACTTTTAATCAAATAAATTAAAAAACATAGTGCAAAGTAAAATAATTTATATTATTTGAATATATGAACAGAGTAATACAAAATACAATAAAATAATGAAGGAATTAAAAACTATTGGCATTACCGGCGCTTCAGGAGCTTTAGGGAAAGAGTTAACAAAAATATTTCGTAAAAAAGGATATAAAGTTATAGGATTTACACATAGTAAGAATAATTATGAAATAAATAAGGACTCTCCCAATGAATGGATTGAATGGCATTGCGGGAAAGAATTTTTATTAAAAAAGCACCTTGAAAAAATTGATATCTTAATTTTGAATCATGGAATTTATGATCTAAGTAAAAAAAATTCAAATTATGAAAATTCAATAGAAATAAATGCCTTAAGCAAATTTAAATTTTTAAATTTATTTGAAGCAATTGCTATCAAACACAACTCACCAATTCCAAAGGAAATTTGGATAAACACCTCTGAAGCAGAAATATTGCCAGCTTTAAATCCCTCCTACGAAATAAGTAAATCGCTTATTGGTCAATTAGTTTCCTTTAAAAAAAACCTTTTAGACAATCATGCAAAGAAAAAATTAAAAATTAAAAAAATAATTTTGGGTCCTTTCAAATCAGAATTAAACCCTATAGGAATTATGAGTCCAGAATTCGTATCAAATAACATTTGCAATTTTGCAAACTTGAATATTTTTTTAATTATAATTAGCCCTAATCCTCTTTCCTATATTCTTTTTCCAATTAAAGAATTATATTTTTTTTTATATTGTGAATTTTTAAAAATATCTAAAATTAGTAACTAAAAATCTCTATCTGTCAAAATTTCGATACCGTCTTTCATTACTACAATCGTGTGCTCCCATTGTGCTGATAAATTTCCATCTTTTGTAATAACTGTCCATTTGTCATTTAAAGTTTTACAAAACTTTGTACCTTGATTAACAATAGGTTCTACAGCTAAAGTCATCCCTTCACGTAGAACAACATTCGGTAATTCCTTAGTTCTAAAATTAAAAACGGATGGTTCTTCATGAAGATTTCGACCCACGCCATGACCGGTATAGTCTTCAACAACACTAAATCCATTGGATTTAACAACATCTTCGATTGCTCCCGCTATATCAAGAAGAGTATTACCTGATTTAATTTTTGAAAGGCCTGCAAACAAGGCTTGAAAGGCTACATCACTAAGTTTTTTAGCTTGCATGCTTACTTCACCTACACAAATAGAGATGCAACTATCTCCATGAAAGCCGTCAAGATAAGCCCCAGTATCAATCTTCAAAAGATCTCCGTCTTTAATTATTTTGTTTTTGTTTGGTATACCATGCACAACTTCATTATTAATACTCGAACAAATACTTGATGGGAAACCATGATAACCCTTAAAACTTGGCACGGCTCCCATTTCTCTTATCCTTTTCTCCGCAAAATCATCCAGATCTTTTGTGCTCATTCCTGGTTTCACAAGATCATTTATCTCTCTCAAAACTGTCCCAACAATCCTACTCGATTTCTTCATCAAATTTATTTCTCTTGCAGACTTTATTTCGATTCCCCTTCTTCTTTGGATAAAAGGAACTTGATCATTGGATTTAGAATTATTCTTATTTAATAAAAGATCTGCAAAATGTTTCATTGGAATAAATAATAGTATTAAGTAAATATCATCAAAATAGCCATATTCTGTATGGCTACCTTAAATCTATCAGGATGAAAAACAGAAAATGAAATTTATTACTAATTCTAGGCAATTTCATAAATCATTGGCACCTTGGGTTTTCCTCCCATTATTTATTTCGGCTTTAACAGGCACATTCTATAGAATTTCAAAAGATCTATTAGGCTACTCAAGAGATGAGGTTCACTGGTTAATGTCTCTACATGAAGGGGAGTGGCTTGGAGATAATGGAGAGCTAATATACGTAATCTTGAATTCTTTAGGACTTATTTGGATGCTAATAACTGGTTTTCAAATGTTTTCCAAAAAGATTTCATTTCCTAAAAAGGTTACTAAAGGCGAGTCGAAAGGTTAAAATAAAAATCTTGTATGATTATCGAGCATAAAATGGCAAAAGAGAAACAAGAAACTGAGTCAGAAATCGTTAATGAAACTGACACTTCCACAGAATTAACTCTTGAGAATCAACCTAAAGGAGTAATTTCCCAAACAAAAACAAATTTAAGTTCATCAAATTTAATAAAAGAATTTGAAAGAGAACAATTAAAAAAACAATTACCCGAAATATATGTTGGAGATACGGTTAAAGTTGGAGTAAAAATTACAGAAGGTAACAAAGAAAGAGTTCAACCTTACGAAGGAGTTGTGATTGCGAAGAGACATGGTGGCCTCAACCAAACCATTACAGTTAGAAGGATTTTTCAAGGTATTGGGGTTGAAAGAGTATTTATGCTACATAGTCCTCAAGTAGCCTCTCTAAAAGTAGAACGTAGAGGTAAAGTAAGAAGAGCTAAGCTATTCTATCTAAGAGATAGAGTAGGAAAAGCTACTCGCGTAAAACAACGCTTTGATCGATAAGGTTGTAAAGTTATTTCAACCTAATGGTCATAAAGGCGCTTATAATCTTTTTATTGCGCCGTTAGTTCAGTTGGTAGAACGCAGGTCTCCAAAACCTGATGTCGGGGGTTCAAGTCCTCCACGGCGCGTTTGGATCAACATTCAGTAAATTATTTTTTTCTTTTAGATGGAGTTAGATCTTCAACCTGGGGACGTGGTTAAAGTCCTCGAATCAGCTGCTCTAGGATGGGTTCGTGCAAGAGTCATCAGAGTAAAATCTGGGGGAAGAGTTGTTGTTCAAAGCGATCAAGGCAGAGAATTTACAGCTCGAGGTAATCAAGTCCGATTAATTGAACCAGCAGGTTTCAGGCCTTAAAGAAATAATTTTTGTTTCCTTCTTAAAAAAAAGAAGCTAACTTATTTCTGTAAATCCTTAAATTTATGAATTTTTTTTTATTACAACAACATTAATAAAGTATTATGGTCTGATAATTTGTAACTCAGTTATCTAATTAAATTAGAACAAAAATTCTGGGACCGTAGTTCAACTGGTTAGAGCACCGCCCTGTCACGGCGGAAGTTGCGGGTTCGAATCCCGTCGGTCCCGTTCTTTTCTAAAGGAAATTGGAAAAACGTTTAAGGTTAGCGCCAAGTCCAACTGGTTTATTACACATAGGTACAGCAAGAACAGCTTTATTTAATTGGTTATATGCTAGAAAAATAAATGGGAAATTCCTGATTCGAATAGAAGACACCGATATTGTACGATCTAAATCTGAATATACAACAAATATATTAAATGGACTAAATTGGCTTGGACTTAATTGGGATGAAGAACCCATTAAGCAAAGTAAACGTGTTTCTGTTCACAAAGATTATATTAAAAGGCTTTTAGAGAGTGGAGCTGCATATAGATGTTTTACGTCAGAAAGTGAGATTCTTGACCTTAGAGAAAAACAAAACGTAAGTGGTTTGCCACCCAAGCACGATAATAGACATCGAAATCTTACGAGTAAAGAGATTAAAGAATTTATATCTCAAGGGAAATCATCTGTAATAAGGTTTAAAATTGATGAGGAAATAGAGATCAAATGGGAAGATCAGATTAGAGGAGAAATTAAATGGCAAGGAAAGGATCTCGGTGGAGATTTGGTTTTATCAAGAAGAGCTTTAGGTTATGAAATAGGTGATCCCCTATATAATCTTGCAGTTGTAGTAGATGACAATTTTATGAATATTACTCACGTTGTAAGAGGTGAAGATCATATCTCAAATACTGCAAAACAAATATTGATTTATAAAGCTTTAGATTTTAAATTACCAATTTTTTCTCATACTCCTCTCATTTTGAATAGCGAAGGTAAAAAGCTTTCTAAACGCGATTCTGTAACTTCCATTGATGAATTTAAAGAGATGGGATACTTGCCTGAGGCTTTAGCTAATTACATGGCATTCTTAGGATGGTCTATAAAATCCCCTCAGAGTGAAATTCTTTCATTATCAGAGATATCTAAAGTTTTTGATTTGTCAGATGTAAATAAAGCTGGTGCCAAATTTAATTGGGAAAAACTTAATTGGATTAATTCCCAATACATCAAGAAAATGGAATTGACACAATTAAGTAAAATTATTAAGAAGTACTGGAATGAAATGGGTTGGGAATCTCCTTCTTCAGAATGGGATTTGAAATTGACAAATTTAATTCAAGACTCAATGACTCTATTAAAAGATGCAATTGATCAATCAAAACCCTTTTTTATATTGTCCCAAATGAAAAAAGAGGGGGAAGAATTCCTGAAAAATAAAAAAGAGGCAAAAGAATCTTTAAAGTACATTCTCTTTTATTTAAAAGAGGAAAATATAACTCAGGTTAATAATGATAATGCTCGAGAAATAATCAACAAAATTATAGTTACCCACTCCATCAAAAAAGGGATTTTAATGAAATCATTGAGAGTAGCTTTTTTTGGGTGTCTTAGTGGACCAGATTTAATTCAAAGTTGGGAATTATTCTCTGAGAACAAAATTGATCTCACTCTTATTGAAAGATGTTTTAATTAACTATATTTCCTTGTCAATTAAATTCAGAAAATTCGCTAGAGGTCTTGCCGTAAGTCCTTGAATACCAACAGTCATCAATATTGTTAGAAATACCAAGCCTTGGAGACGACCCGCACCAAGTACTCCTGCCTGTTCGAGTCTTATTGAAAAAAGAGAGGCAACAGCGGCAGTAACTATCCCTCTTGGAGCTAGCCACGATAAAAAAACCCTTTGTTTTAAATCTAATTCTCCTCCCATAGTTGCCAGTGATATAGAAATTGGGCGTACAATTATCATCAACATTAATACGCAGATAATACCCCCCCAACCTAGTGGACTTAACTCGCCCCAAGAGACATCAGATGCCAGGAGAGGGAAGAGAACTGTTATGGCTAGTTGAGCTAATTCTCCAATCAAATTATCTAATCTTTCTTTATCAATAATTTCTCTTTTGCCTACAATAAATCCTGAAGCAACAGAAGCAGGTAAACCTGATTCAGGCAAAATATATTCACAAATTCCATACACAAGAAAAATAAACCCTAATGTAACCTGAAGCTCAATTCCAAATGATGCCTCGTTTTTTATTTTTTTTAAAATTTCTGACAGTAACCATCCAGAACTTATACCTATCAAAACCCCTCCCCCTAATCTCTGCATTAGGGCAATAAAAACCTCCTTAATTCCATGTAGATCTCCCAAAATTAGTTCTAATAGCAATAAAGCGAGAACTGCCCCAATGGGTTCAAGAACCAATCCTTCAGCTTTTAGGACCTCTGATAGTGGAGAGACTAATTTTATTTGGTCTACTAAGGGTGAAACTACTGTCGGTCCAGTAGCAAGAACTATCGCACTAAATACTCCAGCTACTGACCATGACAGTCCTGCTAGCCAATGAGCTATAAATATTCCTGCTGATAATGAAATAAGTAATCTTATTAACGAAATTCTTAAGACAGTATTTCTAATATTTCCTTCAGGTAATTTCAAATTTAACCCGCCTTCAAATAAAACCAAACAAACTAAAAGTCCAACTATAGTTTCAAGCCCCTGTCCAAGATCAAGTGGCTCAACAAGCCCTAAACCTGAGCGGCCAATGAATAATCCAGAAATTAATAAAATTACTACACTTGGAAATCCAGAAACAGAAGAAATCAGACGTGCGCATGCGCCTGCAAAAACAGTTATACCCCAAAGTAAGCCAAGCCTTTCAGGCGTCATAAAGGTTTCTTTTAATAAAAATATTAATTAATTTGATTAAATCAATAATCCTATTTTAAGTCCACTATATACAATATTTATTAATTAAATCTAATTAAAGATTAAATTAATTAAAACCTCCTGAAGAATAAGAATAAAAATTTTTTAATTTAATATCATAAAAATGAAAATTTACTAATCAAAGCGATAAGAATCAATATTATTCCAATTCCTATCGTCGCCATTCTTCCGTTCCAAATTTCTGCTTGAGGAGTAAAGCCTCTTTTCCATAAATTAAGCTCTTGTTTATCAACAAACTTTTTTGTTTCTTTTAGCTCTATTTTGGATTTTTTTTTCATTAGTACTAGAAGGGGGGGGCTTTTTCATAAAGAGTGTTTGCTTGGTCAATAGGAAGTCTTCCTGAAATACCCAATTCAAGAGAACTTTCATATGCCTTAATTTTGAGTCTAAATAAGGCAGCGGCTCCAATCATCGCCGCATTATCTGTGCAAAGATTTATTGGAGCTAAATGAACTTTAATAGATTTTTTACATGCTTCACTAATCATCATTTTTCTTAACGTATCGTTAGCTGCAACTCCACCAACAACGACGATATCATCTAAACCATAATCATTTGCACATTTTATTGTCCTCTCGACCAAGACCTCTGCTACAACCCTCTCAAAACTTGCAGCAATATCTGGGATTGGTATTTCATCTCCATTTAAATTTATTTTTTCAACCAATCTTAATACAGCCGTTTTTAAACCACTAAAAGAGAAATCATATTTCAAAAAACCCCCTTCCTTATCAGAAATCTTGCATTTAGGTAAATTAAATTTTGAAGGATTACCCTTTTTGGCAATTTTTGCAATTGCAGGACCTCCAGGGTAACTAAGTCCCAATAATCTTCCTACTTTATCGAACGCTTCACCAGCCGCATCATCATAACTTCTTCCAAGTCTTTGCATTTCTCTTCTCTCGCCAACTTTAATTAATTCAGTATGTCCACCACTAACAAGTAAGGTTAAAAAAGGGGGCTTGGGATAATTCTTTGAAAATAATATTGACGACAGATGTCCTTCTAAGTGATGTATCCCCAAAAAAGGTTTTGAATATATAGTACAAAGTGATCTTGCAGTTATAGAACCAACTCTTAAGCAGCCTACTAATCCTGGTGTAACAGTTGAAGCTATAACATCAATTTCTTCAATACTAATTTTCGATTCTTCTAAAGCTTGTTCAAGGACAAAAGGAAGTAACTCTAAATGTTTTCTCGCCGCGAGTTCTGGTACCACTCCTCCCCATTTAGAATGATCTTCAATTTGTGATGCAACAATATTTGAATGTATTTTGTAAATATCACTACTATTAGAAACTATGGAGACAGACGTCTCATCACAACTTGTTTCAATAGCTAGAACTTTGTGCATATTTGATTCGATACTGTTTTATTTTAATAATAATTTCTTAATTAAAACATCAAAAGGAATTAAAGATTGCAACTTATGAAATTCTTTTTTTCAATCATAACTTCGGTTTTTCTGTTTCTTGGAATAACCCCAATTGCTTTAGCGGCTAATGGTCCGGCATTAAATGCAGATAGAGCAAGCACAGAATTTACAGCCTCAGCTCTAACAACATGTTCGGAGAATCCCAAATTTATTGAACGAGCAAGTACTGCTAAAACCCAAAAAGATATTACAAGATTTGAAAGGTATGGCAAAGCAGCTTGTGGTGATGATGGATTGCCTCACCTAATAATAGGTCCACCACTTGAACCATGGGGAGCACTTTTAAATAGAGGACATGAAGGTGACTTACTTATTCCTGGTGTATTATTTATCTATATTGCAGGAATTATAGGATGGTCTGGAAGAGAGTATTTGATTGAATCCAAAAAGACTAAGAACCCAGCAGACCTAGAAATTATTATTGATTTAGACTTAGCGAGAAAATGTCTTATCAAAGGGGCTCAATGGCCCTTGTTAGCTAATAAGCAAGGAAGAAATGGTGATTTAAGAGAGAAAGATAATAATATTACACTTAATGGCCCTAGATAAAACATCATTCCAAACAATTCTAAAATCAAATGCTTAAAATTTTTAACACAAAATTCATAAGATCAGCCCCAGTAGTAGCAGCAGTTTGGCTAAGCCTAACCGCTGGAATAATTATTGAATTTAATAGATTTTTTCCTGATTTATTATTCCATCCGATGAGCTGATATTTCAAAAAGGACTTCAAGACTTAATTATTTTGAAAACTCCTTTTACTGTCTCATCAACATCATGATTTGTTAATACAAAATCAAATTTATCTGAGGATGCAATTTCGTAGTTAGCTCTGGCAAGTCTTCTATTTATTGCCTCCTCTTTTTCTGTACCTCTATTCCTTATTCTTTTTTCTAATTCTGCTTTGCTTGGAGGGAGAAGGAATATTGATAAAGCTTCTGGGAACTTTTCTTTAATTTGTTTTGCGCCTTCAACTTCAATTTCAAGTAACACAATAAATCCCTTTTCAATCTTTTCATTAACAGTAGATAAGGGGGTTCCATAATAGTTTCCTGCGAATTGGGCCCATTCAAGAAATTCTTTTTTATCGATCATATCTTTAAACCTATCATCACTTATAAAGTAATAATTCTCACCATCCTTCTCTCCAATTCTGGGATTTCTTGTTGTTGCAGAAATAGAAAGCCAAATCTCTTTATTTCTATCTAAAATTTCTTTAACAACAGTACCTTTCCCAACTCCACTTGGGCCTGTGATAATTATTAGTTTTTTTAAATTTTTCATATTAAAAATTTTTTACAGTAAAATAAGTTTTGGTGAATAATTATCAGAAATAATGCAAAAGGGTGTTCCTCAGATAATGGATATTACTTCTATAAAATCTGTATTGCATGATCTATCAAAAGAAGTTTTACCGTCAAGATTTGAAATCGCTCAACAACCTGAACCTAATATAATCCAATTCTGTTTAAGAGGAATAAATAGCCAAACTTGGATAGAAGTTTCTTGGGATAGTGATTCTGCACGAATACTTAAAATAAATAGGCCTGAAAAAATAGGAGCAGAAAGTACCCTCTCTAAACAATTAAGATATGGGTTAAAATATATGGCTTTAGTTAACATCCACCAAGATAAATTTGAGAGAGTTATTAAATTTGGATTTGCAAAAAAACCTGGAGATGAAATAAATAAATATTTAGTTTTTGAATTAATGGGCAAACATAGTAATATTTTTTATTTAGATAATAATCAAAAAATAATTGCAGTTGGCAAACAAATAAATTCTAATCAATCAAGCTTTCGTGTGGTTTCTACAGGCTCTATCTATTCAGAACCTCCCACTAATATGAAAAAGGAGCCTAATCCAAAAGAATCTTATGAAGAATGGAGGGAGTCTATTTCTTCAGTTCCAGAATCACTTAAATACTGCCTAATAAATTCTTATCAAGGTGTAAGTCCAATACTTACAAAGCAACTTGAGACTTTTTGTAATCTGGGAAGTTTAGAAATAATGGATAAAAATATTGATTTCATAAGTGAAACCAACTTAAAAAAGATATACCAAAGTTGGAAAATATGGATTAGTAGGTTTAATAATAACAAATTTAATTTCTCAATTTTTGACAGTTTTTTTTATTCAGTTTGGTTTTTAAAGAATGAAATAAAACATGAAAATAATATTGAACAAATTGATGGATTAGAAAAATATTATAGTTTTTATTTAAAACAAAGAAAAATTGACGCCTTAATAAAAAAAATTGATGGCATAATTTTTAAACAAACAAATCTTGAAAAAAGAAATTTTAAATTGCAATCTGATCTTTTAATTAACTCCGAAAATTATCAAACATATAAAGAAAAGGCTGACAAAATATTCATGACTCATGAGATACAAAAACAAGATGTTATAAAAGGTCAGAAGCTTTATAAAAAGTCAAAAAAACTAAAAAGAGCACAAAATTTAATTAAAGAAAGGATTGATATTTATAGAAATAAACTTGATAGATTAGAAGAATTTAGTGCTCTATTGGATAATTTAAATTCTCTAAAAAATGAAAATCCTACAATTAGAATTAATTTACTGGAGGAAATTAAAGCTGAAATTTGTCGTGAGTTTAATGTGAGAAACAAAAATATTAGAGAACAAAAAAGAGACTTATCTGGATTAGAATCATCCCCAATAGAAATAATTACCCCAAAAGGCTTAACTGTTCAAATAGGAAGAAATATGAGGCAAAATGATCTAATTAGTTTTAAGTTTTCGAAAAAAGGGGATCTCTGGTTCCATGCACAAGAATCACCTGGTAGTCATGTTGTTTTAAAGTCTTCATCACAAAAGCCATCTGATGAAGACATTCAAATATCAGCAGATTTAGCAGCTTTATTTAGTAAAGCAAGAATGAATATTAAAGTACCTATAAGTCTTGTAAATATAAAAGACCTCCAAAAAATCACAAAAGGAGGTCCTGGTTGCGTTTCATTCAATAATGTTGAAATTCTTTGGGGAAATCCTACAAGAGGAAAAGATTACATTAAAAAAAATCTTAAAAGAGTAATTTAGCTTATAATAAAAAAAATAATTTTGTTAAATGTTAGATTTTCTACTCGGAACTCACGAATTTTTAGGCAATCATAGTTTCCCAGAATTTATAGTAGGATACTTATTTGGAGCAGCATTAATTATTGGAGCGCCAACTGTTTTTCTGTTACTTGCTTTCGTAAGTGCTTTAATGAAAACAAATGGGAAAATGGGTGGTTATAGAGAATATGAAACATATGGAGAATCTTCTTTAAATGACGCCCCTCCCTTTTTATTACCTGATCCGACGAATCCAAAATTAAGTAAATAGTTTTTAGCTACTAATAATCAAAATTACGCTTTTTATAAATAAAATAAACGATTATCTATTTCAAACTATAAAGTAAGTTTAATAATGAAGAGCAAAGAAGATAGTAAGAATAATAATTATAATTTGATGAGTTTTACTGATCATTTAGAGGAGCTAAGGCAAAGAGTACTAAATTCTATTTATTCGATATTAATTTGCATTGTTTTTAGTTTTTTAATAATTAAGCCTTTAATTTCTTTTTTAGAGATTCCTGCAAGTGATATACATTTATTACAACTTGCTCCTGGAGAATTTTTATTTGTTGCCATAAAAGTAGCTGGATATAGCGGAATAATCGTCTCTATTCCGTACATTTTTTATCAATTGATATTATTTATTTCTCCAGGTTTAACTAAAAAAGAAAAAAAACTTATTTTACCGGCTGTTTTTGGATCAGGATTATTATTTTTTCTTGGCTTGCTTTTTTCCTGGTGGATATTAGTTCCCGCGGCAATAAATTTCTTTATAAATTTTGGAGCTGATATAGTTGAACCAACATGGTCCATAGAGAGATACTTTGATTTTGTTTTATTGTTAATGTCAAGTACTGCTGTAGCATTTCAATTACCAGTTTTGCAATTTATTCTTGGTTCACTTGGAATTATTACTACAGAAAAAATGCTATCTAATTGGAAAATTGTGATAATTTCCTCTGCAATTTTATCCGCAGTAATTACACCTTCAACAGATCCTTTAACTATGTCATTGCTATCAATTTCGATAATATTTCTATTTTTTGTAGGAGCTGGGCTAACTTACATATCTGAAAGCCTTAAATCAAAAACTCTTTCATCCTCTCATTAATGTTTAGTTGAAGGCTTACAGCTCTTCCTAATCTTGGCCTTGAATTTACTTTTTTAAGCCATTCCCTTACTTCATCTGAATAGCCACATCTGTTTAATATTTCAATTTTATCTGCAATTGATTTTTTATATTCCACTTCATTTAATGGAAATGATTCTTGCCCTAAAAAACCCCACATCATTTGAAAATATAAATATTTTCCTCTTTTGAAAAGTCTAAAGTCATATTTTTTACCCCACCGATGAATCAAGTAATGGATAATCTCATCTACTACCAAAGGTTTCATAGTTTAATAATAAACAATCTCATAAAAACTTATACTTTAAATTATTAAAAGTCCTATCTATTTGCAACAGAAATCATACAATTTGATCCATAATAACTAATAAATAACAGTCTCAAGTATCGAATGACTCAATTAAGTTCCAATGACGTCCCCTCAATGGGTCGAAGGCAATTTATGAATCTTCTTACATTTGGTACAGCAACTGGTGTCGCATTAGGAGCTTTATATCCCGTAGCAAATTATTTTATGCCACTAAGAGCTGGTGGTGGTGGTGGTGGAACTTCTGCAAAAGATGAATTAGGTAATCCAGTCACAAAGACCGGTTGGCTAGCAAGTCATCAAGCAGGAGATAGAAGTTTAGTGCAAGGTCTCAAAGGAGATCCAACTTACTTAATTGTTAATAGTGAAGGAGATATAGGAGAATTCGGACTAAATGCTATTTGTACCCATTTAGGATGCGTTGTTCCATGGGATAGTGGTGCTAATAAATTCATATGTCCATGTCACGGTAGTCAATATGACACAAATGGGAAAGTAGTAAGAGGGCCTGCGCCATTATCTTTAGCCTTGGCGCATGTTGATGTAGATGATGATGCTGTACTCGTAAAACAGTGGTCAGAAACCGACTTTAGAACTAATGAGAATCCTTGGTGGGCTTAAGAGAATGATTAATTTTAAAAAACAAATTATGAAAAAATCAACTTTCCTTATCTTCACACTACTTTTGATTTCCAGCATTGTAATTTTCCCAAGAGCCTCTTTTGCTTATCCATTTTGGGCGCAGCAAAATTACGAATCTCCCAGAGAAGCTACAGGAAAAATAGTATGTGCAAATTGCCATTTAGCACAAATGCCAACTATTGCAGAGGTCCCTCAAGCTGTTGGGGCTGATAGTGTTTTCAAAGCTGTAGTCAAAATTCCTTATAAAGATGACATAAAGGAAATAGGTGCTGACGGTTCAGAGGTTCCTTTACAAGTTGGGGCTGTAGTTATGCTTCCTGATGGCTTTAAATTAGCTCCTCAGGAAAGATGGACTGATGAAATAAAAGAAGAGACCGAGGGAGTTTACTTTACTAATTACAGCGAAGAAAAAGACAATATAATTCTTGTCGGGCCATTACCAGGAGATACTAATAAAGAAATCGTTTTTCCAGTACTTTCCCCTAATCCAGCGACCAATAAAGAGTATCACTATGGAAAGTACTCATTGCATATAGGAGGAAATAGAGGCAGAGGGCAAGTTTATCCGACTGGTGACAAGAGTAACAATGTAATATTCACTTCTTCTTCTGCGGGCACTATCAACTCCATAGAAACTATTGAAGATGGTAGTTATCAAATTAATATTGAGAATGAGAACGGAGATATAGTTACCGAGGCTGTTCCTATTGGTCCTGAACTGATTGTGAAAGAACAAGACCAAATAAGTGCAGGAGATCCTCTTACTAATGACCCAAATGTAGGAGGTTTTGGTCAACTAGATGCTGAAGTAGTGCTACAAAGCCCTTATAGAATAATAGGCTTAATTGCATTTTTTATTGGTGTAGGCCTAACTCAAATACTGTTAGTACTCAAGAAGAAGCAGGTTGAAAAAGTACAAGCTGCTGAGGGTGTTTAATTATCCTTTAAATGCTTACATATCAAGCTTTTATTCAATCCCCTGGAGACACTTTTTTAAATTTAGGTTTTCTAACTATTAGATGGTATGGTCTGCTAATTTCCACATCAGTAGTAATAGGACTTTTTATTTCTAAAAAGCTGGCAAAATCAAGAAATATTAATCCTCAATATGTAAGTGATATTCTACCCTCTTTAATAATATTTTCAATCATTGGAGCTAGAGCCTACTATGTAATTTTCGAATGGAGACAATATAGTGGTAATAATTTTTTTACTTCTTTTGACCTTTTTAATAATGTAATTCAAATTCCCTCTTTTCTTGCTATTTGGCAAGGGGGTATAGCAATCCATGGAGGCTTAATTGGAGGATTTTTGTGTATTTTATTTTTTTGTAAATCTAAAAATATTCATTTAAAGACCTTTATAGATATATTAATTCCATCCATTATTCTTGGCCAATCCGTTGGTAGATGGGGGAATTTCTTCAATAACGAAGCTTTTGGAATACCTACAGATTTACCTTGGAAGTTATTTATTCCCATACAAAATAGACCAATAGAGTTTATAAATTACCAGTTTTTCCATCCAACATTTATCTATGAATCATTATGGAATTTTTTAATTTTTATAATATTGATAACTATTTTTTACAAACAGAATAACAAAAACTCAGTGAGGCCTGGCTTTATTAGTTGTCTTTATTTAATCGGCTATAGTTTTGGAAGATTCTGGATTGAAGGTTTAAGAATTGATCCTTTATGTATTGGAGGACTTCCACCCTTTTGTGAAGGAGGATTACGCATGGCCCAGTTTATTAGTATTTTTTTATTTTCCTCTGGATTAATTGGAATATTTTTTTTAAGATTAAAATCATATAAAAACAAAACAAGAAATAATGGATAGAAAGATCTTATTTATTGGAGTTGGCCCAGGCGATCCTGATTTATTAACAATTAAAGCTTTAAAAAAAATAGAATCTGCAGACGTTATATTTTGGGCTGATTCTTTAATTCCTGAAAAAATTATAAATTTTTCACCTGAATGTTCTGAGAAAATAAAAACCAGTACTCTTACTCTAGAAAAAATCACTTCAATAATGATAGAAAGATTCAATGAAGGTAAAACTGTTATTAGATTGCATGATGGAGATCCATGCCTGTATGGTGCAGTTAAAGAACAACTAGAAATATTAAAACAAAAAAATATCGAGACTGAAGTAATCCCTGGGGTTAGTGCTTTTCAGGTCGCTGCTGCCTATCATCAGGCTGAACTTACAATTCCAGATATAACTCAAACAATAATTCTGACTAGAGCAGGAGGCCGAACTGGCATGCCTGAAAAAGAATCACTTAAAGATCTTGCCAAGCACAAATCCTCTTTATGTCTTTATTTAAGTGCTAGACACATAAAAAGTTCTCAAAAAACATTATTAGAATATTATCCTCCAGAAACTAAAGTAATTGTTGGTTATAGAGTATCTTGGGATGATGGTTGGACATCTTTAATTGAATTAAAGGATATGGCAAAATTTACTCTTGAGAAAGAACTTATTAGAACTACTATCTATATTGTTAGTCCGGCAATTAATACTATTGCAAATAGGTCTAATCTTTATAATCCGTCTTATAATCATCTCTTTAGAGGCAAATAATAGAATAAAGTTGATAGAGAGAGATATAACACTATAATTGGTAAAATGTTAATTGCTTTGGACGAAATAAAATCTAATAATTCAGACAACAATCCCAAAAATAATTCCTCTTTAAAAAGAATTGGCAATTTTATTAAAGAAGCAAGAGTAAGCAGAAACAAATCAATTGAAGAATTAGCCTCTGATTTAAAAATTGGATCTCACCAACTTCAGGCTATAGAGGAAGGTAATGAAGAACATTTACCGGAAACAGTTTTTATAAAAGCAATGGTACGTAGAATTTCTGAAAAGCTGAAAGTTGATACAAATTTTATAATGAGCGAATTCAAAACTGAACGGAAAGAAGTAAACATCGAAGAAATTGTTAAAGAAGTCTCAATAAAAGCGAAAAATAACCGAAACTTTAAGAATCAGAATTCTATGGAGGTTATTATATTTATTTTAATTTCAGGGATATTAGGCCTATTAGCTTCATCTTTAATTTTTAATATCTTTTCAGAATCATTCCAAAATCAAGTCCCTAAAGAACTTATAAATAAAAATTAAACAACTTTCAACTCTAAATTTTTTAATTCTTTAACCACCTTATTACATAACTCTAAGCTCCATTTTTCGAGAAGAAGATCTTGATTTGATTTTAAAGGTATCAGTTCAATTGAAATAATATTATTTAGTAATTTAATTTTTATAGAAGATAATACATTTTCAGGTCTTTGGTCCAGAGAGGCCGCTAATCTTAAAATTAAGGACATTTCAAGTACTAATGTTTTATCTTCTTTCGAGATTAAACTTTGCCAAGATTCATGTCTTTTTTTTGGTAAAGTCTTTCTGTGATATCTAACTATTGAAGCAATACTATTTGTCTCGGATTGAGAATATCCCAATAATTCGCAGTTTTTAATTAAATACCAAGAATGTTTATGATAAGAACTTATATTTACATATTTCCCACAACTATAAAGGTTACAGGCTGCCCAAAGGAGATCTCTTGCTTTTGAATCAGTATCGCCATGAAAAATGTTTTTAGTTTGATCATAGATTTGAAATGCGATATTAGTAACTTTCTCAGATCTTTCTTTATCAATACCAAA
Source organism: Prochlorococcus sp. AG-679-K21 (assembly GCA_003208885.1). Classification (GTDB taxonomy): domain Bacteria; phylum Cyanobacteriota; class Cyanobacteriia; order PCC-6307; family Cyanobiaceae; genus Prochlorococcus_A. The sequence continues at coordinate 16,646 of QCUP01000018.1, forward strand.
CTTTCTAGCCTGATGAAGTATGGTAGTTTTCCTAATATTACTTTGAATATTAAATTCATTTTTTATTATTCCTTGGCGAAGCATCCAATCAACTACCAATCCTTCCCTTAGGGCCCTCTCACTTATTGTCAAGTGATTAAAATTCAACATTTCCATTGAGGTTTTTAGAATTAATGCACCTGGAATTATTATTTCTGATCTTCTTTCACTGAGTGAAGGAATTTTCTTTATTTCAGAAGTTGGCATTTTAATTAATTTTTCCAAGACAATCTCTAAATTTTCTTTTTTAAATTTATAACCATGCATCTTTTGTTTTGCCTGCCCAAGGTCAGATAAAATTAAATTTCCTAGTGATATTGCAGTTCCACTTGTAGCAATCATTGAGACCGCCTTTCCTTTTTGTAATCTCCTTTTAATTTTTTCAATCGATGGCTCTAAGGAGCCTTGAATAAAAGTTCTCAAAAATTTAGATCTTTCTCTATTGATGGGTTCACTATCAAGAAAAAAATCATTTTTGAGCCTAACAGCTCCAACTCTAGAACTTGTAAGAGCTATGGCGTCTTCTTGATCTGCAAGTATTAATTCTGTAGAACCTCCACCTATATCAATAATTACGTAAGACTTATCTTCCAAAACCATACCAGACAAAACGCCAAGATAAATTAATCTAGCCTCTTCAGATCCGCTTACAAGTTCTATTTGAATATCTACATCACTTTGAACCCTATTTAAGAAGTCTCGACCATTTGGAGCCTCCCTAACAGCACTAGTTGCGGCAGTTACTATTTGATTCACACCATTACTTTTGCAGTACTCTTTAAAACGCTTTAGGGTCTTTAAAACTCTTTGAATTGATTCCTCAGTAAGATTTCCCTCTTCATCTTTCTCCCCTAAACGTGTTGTAGATTTATCAGTAAATTTGATTGAAAAGGATTTGAGATCTGAATTAATGTCAGCGATTAATAGATGAGTGGAGTTGGTTCCAATATCAATTGAG
>QCUP01000019.1 GCA_003208885.1 Prochlorococcus sp. AG-679-K21
AAGAAATAGGTGCAAGTTCATCAGTTATAGCTGCCGGCCTATTACATGATGTTGTCGAAGACACCGGAATTGCTCTTTCAGAGATAGAAGTTAATTTTGGCTTAGAGGTAAAAGTACTTGTAGAAGGTGTAACTAAATTAGGAGGTATTCACTTTAATAATAGAACTGAAGCACAGGCTGAAAATCTTAGAAAAATGTTCTTAGCTATGGCAAGCGACATAAGAGTTGTTTTAGTTAAACTTGCAGATCGGCTACATAATATGAGAACAATTCAATGGCTTAATGAAGAGAGAAAAGAGAGAATCGCAAGAGAAACAAGAGAAATATATGCCCCTTTAGCAAATAGGTTAGGAATAAATAGATTTAAATGGGAATTAGAAGATCTAGCATTCAAATTTCTTGAACCAGAGGAATATAAAAATTTAAAGGATCAAATTGCCGTTAAAAGAAGTGATAGAGAAAAAAGGTTAAACGTTACCTTGAATTTGATGAAGGAAAACTTAGTCTCTTCAGGATTAGGAAATTTTGAAATTACGGGAAGACCAAAACATCTCTATGGTATTTGGAGCAAAATGGAAAGACAACAAAAACAATTTAGCGAGATTTATGACGTTGCTGCTTTAAGAATTATTGTTAGCAATTCAGATAGCTGTTATAAAGCTTTAGCAGTCGTTCATGATACTTTTAGGCCAATTCCTGGAAGATTTAAAGATTATATAGGTTTACCAAAACCAAATGGATACCAGTCCTTGCATACCTCTGTGATCGGCAGACATAGGCCTATTGAGGTTCAAATAAGAACAAGTTCAATGCATCAAATTGCAGAATTCGGAATAGCTGCACATTGGCAATATAAAGAAGGTGGTTCACCTGCATCAAGTAATGCAGAAAGATTTAATTGGCTTAGACAATTAGTAGATTGGCAACAAGAAGGTAATGAGAAAGACCATAATGATTATCTAGCATCTATAAAAGAAGATTTATTCGATGAAGAAGTATTTGTGATCACACCAAAAGGAGATGTAGTTGGCCTAAGGAAAGGATCTACTGCAATCGATTTTGCTTACAGAATACATTCAGAAATAGGCAATCATTGTAATGGGATAAGAATAAATGAAAAATTATCTCCTCTATCTACATCATTGCAAAATGGGGACTTTATCGAAATCTTGACTAATAATAATTCAACTCCAAGTTTAGATTGGTTGAATTTTGTAGTTACTCCAACCGCAAAAAATAGAATTCGGCAGTGGTATAAAAAAAGCCATAGAGATGAAACTATTAAAAGAGGAAAAGATCTGCTTGAAAAAGAAATAGGTCGCAATGGATTTGAATCATTAATTTCAAGTGATGCCATGAAAAAAGTTGCACATCGATGTAATTTAAAGACTACGGAAGATCTATTAGCATCATTAGGATTTGGGGGTTTAACTTTACATCAAGTATTGAATAGATTAAGAGAAGAGATTAAAATACAAACAGAAGAAATTAAAAATGAATCTAATACTGAATTAGCAAAATCTCTTGTAAATAAAAATAATTCAATAGCATCCAAATCTGATTCAACTAATAAATCACCAATCACTGGGGTAGAAGGCCTAGATTACAGAATCGGGAAATGCTGCAGTCCACTTCCTGGGGAGGAAATAATTGGAACTGTCTCTCTAGGTAATCATGGAATCACTATTCATAGAAGAGATTGTGAGAACGTTCTCCCTATACCAATAGAGAGAAGATTACCTGTTGCATGGAACGAAGATAATAAAGTTCTGGACAATAAGTTCCCAATTCAACTAAGAATAGAGGTTATAGATAGAGTAGGGGTCCTAAAAGATATACTTATGAGATTATCTGATAAAGGAATAAATGTTAGTGATGCAAATGTAAAGACCGCTTTTGGTAAACCTGCAATAATTAATTTATGTGTTGGTCTAGAAAGTTATAGCCAACTCCACAAAACTATTGATCAAATTAAATCAATGGCTGATGTATTAGATATTGCAAGGGTAGGAATAAGTTAATTACAACTTAAAAGAATTATAAAATGCTCTTTTTTTTATTTTTCTTATATAGCAAAAAAACAATGATGCCAGAAATAGAAGCTAATAAAAATCCAACTAATGCTGAACCCAAAATTAATCTTAATGAAAAAACACTCCCTCGTTCCCATAATTCTTCAATCATTAAATTTTTATCAAAAACAATATCTGTAGAATTTTTTAGCAAGAATGACCCAACTTTATAATTGAAAAAATATAGAGGTACATAAGTAAACGGATTACTTATCCAAGTACCAATTGCAGCAAGAAAAAGATTTCCTTTCGCAACTCTTGCTAAAAATAATCCTAATAAAGTTTGAAAACCAAAGAAAGGAAAGCATCCACAAAACACCCCAACAGCTACTCCCTTTGCATTAAAAAAGGGAGTACCATCTTGTTTCAAAAATAATGATAGAATTTTTTTATATTGAAGATTCTTTATCAACTTCATTCTGAAATCACAATCAAAAAAGTTATCTTTGATAAGCCTACTTAATTATCCACAGCATAGTGAGAGATGGAATCAATTATCGATACTGAGGATACAATAGCAGCTATAGCTTCGGCTATAAGTCTAGGTAAAGGAGGAATTGCAGTTATAAGAGTATCAGGGGAAGAAGCAATAAATTCCTGTAAAAATATTGTAGAAACAAAATCTAAATATGCTTGGGAGTCTCACAGAGTTTTTCATGGCTTTATAAAAGATAATTTAGAAAATAAATTTATAGATGAAATTTTAATTACAGTTATGCATTCTCCTAATAGTTTTACTGGAGAAGATATTGTTGAATTGCACTGTCATGGAGGAGTAATTGTTGTAAATAAAGTGATGGAGACATTGTTGTCAAATAATACTGGAGTAAGGATTGCAAATCCAGGAGAATTTAGTCAAAGAGCATTTCTTAATGGCAAAATAGATTTAACTCAAGCAGAATCAATTAATCAATTGATTAATGCAAAAAATCTTAAATCAGCCGAAATAGCTTTTAATGGAGTAAGGGGAGAAATAAAGAAAAAGATTGATATTATTAAAAATGATTTAATCGAGCAATTATCAGAAATAGAAGCAAGAGTAGACTTTGACGAGGATTTTTCAGAATTTAATTATAATGATTTTTCTAGAAATATTAAAAATATAAAAGAAAAAATAGAAATCCTTATAGAAAATTCAAAAAGGGGGGGGCATATTCATAATGGAATATCAATTGCTCTTATTGGCAAAACTAATGTTGGGAAAAGTTCTCTTTTAAATCTTCTTTCAAAAAAAGAAAAAGCAATAGTTACTAGTATTCCAGGAACAACTAGAGATACAATTGAAGTGAATTTGACTATAAAAGATATTCCAATAAAAATAATAGATACCGCTGGCATTAGAGAAACCGATGAATATATAGAAAATATTGGAATTGAAAAAAGCTTTGAAATGATTCAAAACTCAGACTATATAATCTATTTATATAGTCTTGAAGAAGGATTAAATAAGGATGATGAGAAAATTATAAGCAAAATTCCACAAGAAAAGTTAATTACAATCTTGGGTAATAAAAAAGATTTAATTGATTCAAAAAAAGTAAATAAAAAAAATTTATCGAACTCTGTTTTAATGAGTATTAAAAATGATGAAGGCGAAAAAGAACTAGTAGAAAAGATAGTTAAAAAATGTGGATCAAAAGAATTTGAAAATATAGATATTTTTTTAAATGAAAGACAAATATCAAACCTAACTGATTGCCTAAAAAATTTAAATGATACTGATCCAATAATTGCTAATCAATTACCCTTCGATTTATTATCAATTGAAGTTAGAGATGGAATAAAAAACTTATCGAGAATTACAGGTCAAGAATTAACTGAAGATCTACTAAATAATATTTTTTCCAAATTTTGTATAGGTAAATAAATTTTTATTAACATACATAAATGTATAAAGTAAACTTTAAAAGTTAAAATAAATTTTTTATCTTATTCAAATTTAGTGGATTTATACTCTCCAAATATTTCTAGAATTATTGATGGTTGGATTGAAGAAGATATCGGTAAAGGTGATCTAACATCTTTTGCGATTACCAAAAAAATAGGAAAAGCCCATTGGATAGCAAAAGAGGAAGGAATATTTTGTGGAGTTGGAATAATAAAAGAAATTTTAAAAAAAATTGACGAAAAGATAGAGTGTAATTTTTTTATTAATGATGGTGAAAAATTTTTGAAGGATCAAAAGCTTATTGAACTAAATGGCCCTTCAAGAAGTCTTTTAGCAAGTGAAAGAATAAGTCTCAATATCTCAATGCATTTATCGGGAATCTCAACTTATACAAAAAATATTGTAGATGTTCTGAAAGGTACAAATATAAATTTAGCAGATACAAGAAAAACTACTCCTGGTTTAAGAATATTTGAAAAGTATGCTTTTAAATGTGGTGGTGGTATTAATCATAGAATGGGATTATATGATGCTGCAATGATTAAAGAAAACCATATTGCATGGACTGATAACTTGAAAAATGCAGTTGAAAAAATTAGATTAAATACTCCCTTTACAACTCATATTATTATTGAAGCAGAAGATATGAAGCAAGCAAAAGATGCAGTTTTAGCAGGTGCAGATAGTATTTTGTTAGATGAATTTAATCCTGAATTACTTAAAAAAGGCATTAAAGAATTAAGAGAGTTATCAACAAATAACTCTAATAGAACAATTAGGAATGATTTAATCATAGAGGTCTCTGGAATTAATCCAATCAACATTAGTAACTATTTAATTGATGGAATTGATTTGATTTCAACAAGTTCTTCAATTACTAAAAGTAATTGGATTGATTTTAGTATGCGTTATATTAATTAAATGACTCGAATAGCATTTTAATAATTCATGCAGACAATTTTTAAAGAATTAACTAAAAGCTTTGAAGAAACTCTTCTAGAAAGTCTTATAAAAAATGAAAAGAAAGAAGAATTTGAAAAAATTCGTAAAAATCTAATTAATCAAGCATCTAAGGAGGAGTTTGGTGATTATCAATGTAATATATGTCTGGTTTTATCTAAAATTTATAAAAGTAACCCTAGAGAAATTGCTATTGCATTTATTGAGACCCTCAAAGAAAATAAAAAGATATCTAATTTGTGTGAAAATTTAGAAATTGCGGGACCAGGTTTTATAAATATAAAATTAAAAAATAAAGTTTTGATTGAAGCAATAAAATCTAATATTAAATGCCCTAGAGCTGGTGTTCCTTTATCCCATAAAAATAATAGTCATTCCCAAAAAAAAGTTATCGTAGATTTTTCAAGTCCTAATATTGCTAAAGAAATGCATGTGGGTCATCTGAGATCAACAATCATAGGAGATTCGATCTCAAAAATTTTCGAATTTAGAGGATATATCGTTTTAAGACTTAATCACATTGGAGATTGGGGTACACAATTTGGAATGCTTATTACTCAGCTTAAAGATTTATATTCAAGTGATCTTAAAGAAATAGATAGGATCAAAATTAGTGATTTAGTTGAATTCTATAAAGCTTCAAAAAAAAGATTTGATAATGATACAGAATTTCAGAAGAGATCAAGAGAAGAGGTTGTTCAATTACAAAGTGGAGATAAAAAATCAATTGAAGCATGGAAATTATTATGTAATCAATCAAGAAAAGAGTTTGATCAAATCTATAAAACATTGAACATAAAAATTAAGGAAAGAGGAGAATCCTTTTATAATCCGTTTTTAAAATCAATAATTGAGGATTTAAATTACAAGAGAATTTTAGTAGAAGATCAAGGCGCAAAATGTGTTTTTCTTGATGGCATGACTAATAAAGAAGGTAATCCATTACCACTTATTATTCAAAAAAAAGACGGTGGGTTCAATTATGCAACTACTGATCTTGCTGCTCTAAGATATCGATTTAATAAGGAACCTTATGGCGATAATGCAGCTAGAATTATTTATGTAACAGATCATGGTCAATCCAATCATTTTGCAGGAGTTTTTCAAGTTGCAAAAAGAGCTAATTGGATCCCTAAAGATTGTGAAGTAAATCACGTCCCATTCGGGCTAGTGCAAGGTATTGATGGTAAAAAGCTTAAAACAAGAGAGGGAGATACCATAAAACTAAAAGATTTATTATCAGAGTCAGTTAAAAGAGCAAAAGAAGATCTATTAAAAAGATTAGAGATAGAAAGTCGTTTTGAAAATGATGACTTTATTTTAAATACTTCAAAAGTTATTGGAATCGGAGCAGTAAAATATGCTGATTTAAGCCAAAATAGAATCACAAATTATCAATTTAGTTTTGAAAAGATGCTCTCTCTTAATGGAAATACGGCGCCTTATCTTTTGTATACACTTGTAAGAATTTCAGGAATTAATAGAAAAAATAATATGACTGAAGAGGCTATAAATTTGGAATCTATTTCATATAGCCATGATTTAGAGTGGAAGCTTATAAGGAAATTACTTAAATTTGATGAAATTATTATTTCGATAGAAAAAGACTTAATGCCAAATAGACTATGTAATTATCTGTTTGAATTATGTAAGACTTTTAATAGATTTTATGATCAAGTTCCTATTCTTAAGGAAGAAATAGATACAAAGATTTCAAGACTTACATTATGTGCTTTAACTGAAAAGACTTTAAAATTAAGTTTAGAACTTCTTGGAATTGAAACATTAGAGAGAATGTAATGAATGAATTTGATCAAATAAATAATCTTTCACCTCTCCCAAGAAAGGAAATAATAAATATGCAATCTTATTCTGCACCTTTAGAAAACAGAAGAAATTTATTGCGTTTAGATTTTAACGAAAATACTTTAGGTCCCAGTCAAAAAGTATATGAAGCTATCAAAGATATTAATTTAAATCAAATTTCAATCTATCCAGAATATAACTTATTAAAAAAATTTGTATCGAATCACTATTATGAATCAAGGCAATTTGACTCTGAAGAGATAGGTTTGTTTAATGGAGCTGATGCTGCAATAAATGCGATATTTAATACTTTTGGCGACAGGGATGAAATATTTCTGACCACAAACCCGACTTTTGGTTATTATTCTCCTTGTTCTGAAATACAAGGTATGAGAAAAATAACTTGTGCCTACGAAGGAGAAAACTTTCTATTCCCAATAAAGCGATTTAAAGAAAAAATTATTAAATATAAACCTAAATTAATATTTATTTGTAATCCAAATAATCCTACTGGAACTGTTGTAAGTGCTCAAGAAATAATTAAATTAGCAAATTTGAATAAAAATTCATTAATTGTCGTTGATGAACTTTATGAGAAATTTAACGGAGATAGTCTTCTTCCAGTAATAGACTTTAAAAAAATTAGAAATATAGTTGTTATTCAATCCCTTTCAAAGACTGCTGGTTTAGCTGGTTTAAGAATTGGCTTTGCGTTCGGACATAAAAGCATAATGCAATATATCAACAAAGTCACAGGACCTTACGATGTGAACAGTTTTGCTGTTACTGCTGCATTAGCTGCTCTAAATGATAAATCTTATATAGATAATTATGTTTCTGAAGTAAAAAAAGCGAGAGTATTAATTGAGAAGAAATTTGAATCTATAGAAATTAGGAAACATTTTGGTGGAGGAAATTATTTTTTAATTTGGCCAAAAAAAAATCCTGAAATTTTGACAAGACAAATGAGAGAAAAGGGTATCTTAATAAGAGAGATGAAAAACAAAAAAGATATTGAGAATTCAATAAGGGTTAGTATAGGAACTCAAGAACAAATGAGTCTTTTTTGGAATACTTATAAAAAATTAGATCTTAATAATTAATCTTTGAAAATATAAATAGTATTTTTATCAATTCTTTTTGAATTTATTTCAAAGCTTTTACCAATATATTTGACTTTAAAAGCTGGCATATTTTCAAGAAAAAAGTCAGCATTAGAAAAATCGCAATTATCACTAATATTTTTACCTCTCATAAAATGGACAGGAACAACAATTGAGGGTTTTAATATTTTTACTATATTTGAGGCCTCACTTCCGTTATAAGATTTGAATCCTCCTCCTATTGAAATAAATAAAATATCTGGACGGGACAAAATAATTTGACTATTTATATCCATTTCACCTGCAGCTCCACCCATATGGACTATTTTTAAATTATTCTGCTCCCAACTCCAGACCGTAGCCATCCCAAACCTTCTTCCCCCAACTCTGTCATGAGGAACCTCAATTCCATTTAATAATATATCTTCGAATTTATAAACTCCAGGTTCTACAAACATCAATTGATCATTTGGATTATATCCTTCATCAGCAAGTTTTGAACTAGCTAAAATGAAATCAGCATTGATGCCTTTTGGCTCATTTAAATCACTTGCACAACCAATAGCCTTAAAAGGATTTATAAGAACTGATTTTTCTCTTCCTTTAATTAAAAAACTACCATGACCTAAACTTTTTAATAGCAAATCACCAGCCAAAGCGGATGAGGGTATTAAAAATAAAAATAATATAAAAAGGAAAAATTTTTTAATTTTGATAATACTCATAGAAAATTTTTATAATTACATTTTACTTCTTTCAGCCATATTTAGAAAATTACTGATTAATTTATGTCCAAATTGTGTTAGAACACTTTCTGGATGAAACTGAACACCATGTAAATTTTTATATTCTTTATGAGAAATCGCCATAATTGTTGAATCTTCTAGAGTTGCAGTTATTTCAAAACAAGAGGGTAGAGATTCTGATTCTACTATAAGACTATGATATCTAGTAGCCACAAATGGGCTATCAATATCTTTGAATAATCCTTTTTTATTGTGAATAATTTTTGAGGTCTTTCCATGCATTAATTCTTTGGCCACTATTACTTTACCGCCATAGGCTTGAGCCAAGGCTTGATGACCTAAACAGACTCCTAATATTGGAATTTCCTTTGATAAGTTTTGGAGAATAGGCAGACAAATACCTGACTGATCTGGATTCCCTGGACCAGGAGACAATAAAATACCATCGGGATTAATATGACTTATTTCTTCTAAAGTAATTTCATCATTTCTTTTTACTAATAATTCTTTTGTTATATTATGTTTTACGGAAAGCTCTCCCAAGTATTGAACTAGGTTATAAGTAAAACTATCATAATTATCGATAACTAGAAACATATTTTTTCAATTATAAAATAATAACTTTATTTTAGGAATAAATAAGCATAGACCAATAATAACAGAATTAATTGAAGCTAATAATACAGCACCTGCTGAACAGTCCTTTGCAATTTTTGCAAGATTACTAAACTTTTTTTTAATCACCAGATCAACTAAAGATTCGATTGATGTATTTATTATTTCTAAAGTCAATACAGAAAAAATAGTCCCCATCATAATCAAATAATCGCTTTTATCAAGTTGAAGAATAGCACCTATGATTAAACTAAAAAGAGCAAAAAGAACTTGAATTTTAAAATTTCTTGAATTTTTAAATGTATATTTAATCCCATTAAAAGCGTATCTAAAACTTATTAAAACATTTTTAGATGTCCTATATGACCTTCTTCTACTTTTTAAAAGTTTTGCTTTACTCTTCATTTATAGTTGATTAATTAAATCTTTCAATCTAATTTTGAAATTAAATATTCTTGAAAATTTAACATATTATCTAATTCATAATCATCATTATGTTCCCATCCCAAAAGATGTAATAATCCATGACTTGCTAACCAGAGCATTTCTTTTTTAATGGAATGATTAAATTCTAAGGATTGTTTAAAAGCCGTTTCTAAGGATATAAATAAATCTCCTAATTCAATAAAATTTAAATTTTTAGTAGTATCTTCATCAGTAATAATTGGAAAAGATAAAACATCAGTTGACCCAGATTTATTCATCCACTTTTGATTAATAGAAGAAATTTCACTATCATTAATAATCTGCAAACTTAACGAAAAACTTTTTTTGTCTAAAATAAAATTTGGAAAAAAAGTATATTTTTCATCTAGAATTATTTTAATCCAACACAATAATACTTCTTCCCAAAAGCCAGATTCGAAAATAAGATTATCTGGATTATTTATAAAATGATTTGATAAATCAGAAAAATCATTACACTTAAAGACTAAATCTATTTGTAAGTCATATAAATCTTTTTGATTCATACTTTCATTAAACAGGAATATTAGGCTTTCCTAAAGTAGCTATTAAAATTAAAAGTCCGATCAGAATTAAAAAAGTAATTGAAAAATGAGAAATACTCTTAGAACCCTTCCTAACCATATTTCTCATAGCTAGTTTTATAAAGCTGGGAGGAGAAACTTTTTTTTCTAAATTTTCGTTTTTATTTGCCATATATTTATTGAATAGACTCTTTAGAAGAAATATTCATACGTAATAATTCATGAATAAATTGATCTAATCCACCATTAAGAACTGCATCTAAATCATTAGTCTCTTTCATTGTTCTTAAATCTTTGACCATTTGATAGGGATGAAAAACATAATTTCTAATTTGATTACCCCATGCAGCTTCAACAATATCACCTTTAATATCGGATATTTCAGAAGCTCTTTGTTCTTTAGCTATTACTAATAATTTAGCTTTAAGCAATAACATTGCTTTCTCCTTATTTTGTAACTGAGATCTCTCTTGAGTACATCTTACAGCTATTCCTGAAGGCAAATGTACAATCCTTACTGCTGTTTCTACTTTATTAACGTTTTGTCCTCCAGCTCCGCCTGATCTACTAGTTGTAATTTCTAAATCTTTATCAGGAATATCTAATGAAATACTTTGATCTAATTTAGGCATGACCTCAACTCCAGCGAAACTAGTTTGTCTTTTACCATTTGCATTAAACGGTGAGATTCTTACTAATCTATGAGTACCTTTTTCATTTTGAAGATAACCATAAGCATATTTACCATTAACTTCAAAAGTAACGCTTTTAATACCTGCTTCTTCTCCATCGGATAAATCAGTAATTTCTAAACTCATTCCATTATTATCTGCCCATCTTGAATACATTCTTAATAGAATTTCCACCCAATCTTGTGCATCAGTACCACCTGCACCAGAATTAATAGAGACTATAGCAGCTTCTTTATCATATTCACCACATAATAATCTTTGGAATTCCCACTTATCTAAATTCTCTCTTAAAGTAACTAACCCTTGATGTGACTCAGCAATCATTTCTTCTTCAGGCTCTAAGGAATAAAGCTCAAGAGAAGCTTCAGCATCAGAAATGAACATTTTCCATTTATCTAACAATTGAAGTTGATCTCTAACATCATCAAGGTTGAGCATATGTTTTTTTGCATCTGCCTGATTACCCCAGAATTCTGGTTGAGCAGCAATTTGCTCTAACTCTTTTTTCTTAGCTACTAAATTGGGGACGTCAAAGACAATCCTGAGCATTACCCAGGCGCTTGGTTAACTCTGAAAGATCTTTTTTAAATTCTGTTATATCTATCAAAATAGAATTTAATTGTTATTTATAATCTAACAAGCACTTTTATTTAATAGTATAAAGTAAATAATATTTTAAAAAAATGTCTAAAGTTGAAATTTATACTTGGCGATTTTGCCCATTCTGCATACGGGCGAAATCTTTACTTGAAAAAAAAAATATAACTTTTACTGAACATAAAATAGATGGCGATGATAATGCAAGGGAACTCATGATAGAGAGAGCTAATGGTAAAAGAACAGTTCCTCAAATTTTCATTGATGACAAAAGTATTGGTGGTTGTGACGAACTTTATGAACTAGAAAATGAGGACAAACTTGACTTATTACTGAATTAGATAATATGAAATTTCTATTTGTAGTAGACCCAATAAAAAATATAAATCCATTAAAAGATTCATCTGCAGCATTAATGCAAGCTTCTTCTAAGAAAAAGATAGAAGTATGGACTTGTACTCCTCAAGATCTAGAGGCAAGAGGTGATGAAGTATGGGCATCTTCGTGGAGAGCTGAAGTTTGTCCATGGATTTCTTTTAAAGAAAATAAATGTATCCCTCTTGCTGAATTTAATTGTATTTGGATGAGAAAAGATCCTCCAGTAAATGAGGGATATTTATATGCAACTCATCTTTTGGAAGTGGCCGAAAGAAAAGGAGTAAAAGTTATAAATAAGCCTTCCTCATTACGTGCTTGGAACGAAAAATTAGGTGCATTGAGGTACAGCCATTTAATGGCTCCAACAATAGTTGCAAGTAAAGTAAAAGATCTTATTAATTTTGCACAAATTAATCATGATGTTGTTGTTAAACCACTTGGCGGAAAAGGAGGACAAGGCGTTATTCGTCTAACTAAGGATTCTCCAGGTATTAAAGCAATGATTGAATTAATAACATCGCAAGAACAATTACCAGTAATGATGCAAAAATTCATTCCCGAAGTAAAAGAAGGGGATAAAAGAATAATTATTGTTAACGGTGAGCCAATTGGATCAATTAATAGAATTCCTCAAGGGGGAGACTTTAGGAGTAATTTAGCTATGGGAGGTAAAGCAGAAAAAACAAACCTTACAGCTAAAGAAAAAAAGATTTGTACTGAGTTATCTCAACATTTCAAAGATGAAGGTTTATTCTTTGTTGGTATAGATGTAATTAACGAAATGCTTAGTGAAATTAATGTAACAAGTCCTACAGGATTAAGAGAGATAGAAACATTATCTAACAAAAGTGTTTCGGATCAAGTAATTGAAAAATTATTAGAAATTATTTAGCAGTTTTGGCAAGAAATATTTGCTTCACTAAAGATTTAAATTTAAGTTGAATCTCCTCAATTTCTTTTTTAGAGATAGAGCCTTTTACTAACCCTGAACCAGCTGTAAATTCTAGATTTTGATCAATATAACGTGCTCCTCTTATAGCTACTCTGAATTCTGAATTACCTTCAGAATCTACCCACCCTATTGGCGAAGCATAATTTCCTCTAGAAAATGATTCAAGTGTATTTATCCAATTAATTGCTTCCTTTTTAGGAGATCCACAGACTGCTGGAGATGGATGCAAAACTCTAAGCAAATCAAAAGGGCATATGTTATTAATCTTGGCATATACCAAAGTTTGTAAATGAGAAATATCTCCAAAAGAAGTTACCTTTAACGAACTTTTTGTATAGTTATTAATCTTTAAAACTTCCAAAGATTTAATTAAATACTCAAGTACATAATTATGCTCTTTTATATCCTTAGAGCTTTCCATAAGAGAATCCGGATTTAAATCGCTTGATACTGTTCCAGCAATAGCTTCTAAAAGCAGTACAGGCTTCTTAAAAGAAAATAATTTTTCAGGCGATGCTCCAAATATAATATCTTTACTATTTCTCCTCCAAACATATCTGCAAGTATTTGGTTGATTAGTTTTTAATTTTTTTAAAATATTTATTAGATTTAATTTATTTTTAAATTCTACTTTGACTCTTGAAGCTAAAACTATCTTGTCAAGGCTACCTTCCTCTACTAATTTAATTCCCTTTTTTATTAATTGCTTCAGATTATTATTTGATAATTCTAAAGAATTCAAAAAATAATTGATCGAAGGATAATTAAAACTATTTTTACTTTTTTGATTTTTTAAATTTAAGATCTGATCCCTTATTGACCATAGTTCTTCAATTAATGTCCTCAAAGAAGATTTACCCTCTACATGTGCATTAATTCTTAACCAACAATTCTTTTTATTTTTAATAATCAATATTTTAGGTAAAATGGCTTCTAAACTAGGAACGTCAAACAAGCAATATTTTTTCTTTAGATTCTCTGAAAAAGAAAAAAAATAAATTATTTTTGAAAGCGCAGAGGTATTCGATTCATCAGTCAAATTTATTAGATTATTAAAGTTCTCGTCGCTAAATTCTTTGGCTACTTTAAATTTCTTAGGCCCTTCTAAAGTTAGATATTTACATTTCTCAAGAGCTATATATGACATTTTATTATCCTCTTCCCAAAAAGAAGAAAAAGAATATTTATCAATAAAAAATTCATATACATCAAATAAATCAACACAAGGTATCTCAATACAAATACTTACTAATCCAGAATTTACCCCTTTCTTATCGAAATTGGAAAAAACGCCTTTTAAAAAATCTGAAAAGTTTAAATTATTTTTCATCACTTATTGAAAATAACTAAAAATCATGCATTAAAGTAAAAAATGTAACTCAATTTATAAACTATATTTAATAATTATAGTTTTTCTTAACTGCATTAATAATGAATGAAAAAAATAAAAGTTTATGGAAACAAGCACTAAAATGGCCTCTTTATTCAGTAGCAATTTTACCAGTTTTTATTTCAGGAGCTTATACCCTCAACTCTTTCAAAAATGTCAAAATATATAATTTAATTGCATTCACGATTGCTGCAATATTAATACTAATTTGGGAAAATCTAACTAATGATTTATTTGATTCAGAAACAGGAATTGATGAATTTAAATTTCATTCCATTGTAAATCTTGTTCGAAGTAAAAAAATAGTTTCAATTACCGCTTATACATCTCTATTAATTGGATTATTAGTAATTGCCATTATTTCAATTTCGACGAGCATAAATGTAATGCTATTAGTAGGTGCTTGCTGCTTCTTAGGATATTTATATCAAGGACCTCCTTTCCGTTTGGGCTACCAGGGTTTAGGAGAACCTTTATGTTGGTTAGCTTTTGGCCCTTTAGCTTACGCCGCTGCTTTAATTGCATTAAATCCATCAAATATATACATGATTTCTATTCCTTGGAAAGAGTCATTATTACTTGGTTCAGGATCCTCATTAGCAACCACACTAGTACTATTTTGCTCTCATTTTCATCAGATAAAAGAAGATAAAGAACATGGTAAAAATTCACCTTTAGTTCGTTTGGGAGCGAAAAAAGGAGCTAAAATTATTCCTTGGATAGTTTTTATAATTTATGTTTTCCAACTTTTTTTAATAGTTAATGGATTTATTCCGATACTTTGTGTTCTTTTTCTTATAAGTCTTCCTCAATCATTAAAGCTTATAACTTTATTGAAATATTCATATAACAAACCTGAAGCAATAAAAAATTGTAAATTTATTGCTATCAAATTACAAACGCTAAATGGAATTGGATTAATAGCAGGATTTATCATAGATTACTTGCTTTATAAATGAACTTAACTTTTAAAAAAAAATCTTTTTTCTTTAAATTATCTTCGAAAGTGGATAATTCAAATACAACATATAAATATAAATCTGGGTGGATAATTAAATTAAAAAATATGGAAAAGGGAGTTGGTTTTGGAGAAGTAAATCCTCTAAGAAAACAAGATTTAGATAAATGTCAAATACAATTAAATCAGATTCCAAAATACGTAAATTCAAAAAATATATCTGAGTTAATAAAGAATTTTCACCCGTGCATTCAATCAGCTACAAACTCTGCATTAGCTGAAATTGAAAGGAAAATAAATTTTCAGGAAAATTATTACTTCAATGAAATTGATCAAACAGCTATACTTTTAGATCCTCATAACGCTCTAAAAGAATTAATAATCTTAAAAGGTAATAAACTTTTGAATGAGAAATCACTCACTATTAAATGGAAAGTAGGCATACATGATAATTCCTCCGAAGAAAAAACTCTAATAGAGATACTAAATCATTTAAGAAGTAATATAAAATTAAGAATAGATGCTAATGGTTCTTGGAAAAGAGAAATAGCTAATAGATGGGTTGATATTTTGAAAGATATTGAAAATATAGATTGGCTAGAACAACCTCTTTCTAAAGATGATATAGAGGGTTTAAGAAAACTTAATAAAAGGATGCCAATTGCTTTAGATGAATCACTATTAAAATATCCATATTTGATTAATGAATGGGATGGTTGGCAAATTCGAAGACCTTCTCAAGAAAGAAATCCTATTCATCTTTTAAAAGAGTTAAAAGATAAAAAAGGTTTTAGATCCTTAAGCACTTCTTTCGAGACAGGAATAGGCAGAAGATGGCTTTTTCATTTATCCTCTTTACAGCTATTGGGACCAACTCCCAAAGTTCCTGGATTAGCTTTGAAAAAAAATCCTAATTCTTTTCTTTTCCTAAATGATGCTCAAAAGATATGGGATCAGCTATGAAAAATAAAATTCATATTATTGAAGTTGAAAATAATGAAAAAGAATCTATAAAAAAAATTCTTGAACATATTAACGATAAAAAAATAACCTATATTAAAAATAAATCTGATAAAACTGATGAAAGATTGGAGTCTATTGATATAACTGGACCTGCAATTATCTTAAATAGTAGTGGCAGTAGTGGAAAGCCTAGAAAATGCATACACAGTTTAGGAAATCTCAATTCGTCTGCTAAGGCATCTGGAATTTGGCTTGAAAAGCAAGGATTTAAATTACAAAACTGTTTAATTTTTAATACTTTACCTTTGAATCATATCAGTGGATTAATGCCACTATTAAGAAGCAAAATATGGAGTTGTGATCATATCAATATTTCTCCTAAATTAATTAAAAAAACAAAGGAATTATTAGTCTTTTCTAATAAGATAAAAAAAGAAAATCAACATTTAATAACATCATTAGTTCCAACACAATTAAAAAGACTTTTATCTGAAAAAGATGGTATTAATTGGTTAAAGATTTTTGATTTAGTTTGGATTGGTGGTGCATCTATATCTAGTGAAACTTCTCGCAAATGCAGACTAGAAAAAATAAATTTGGCACCCTGTTACGGATCAACTGAAACTGCT
>QCUP01000020.1 GCA_003208885.1 Prochlorococcus sp. AG-679-K21
ACCATAGCCATTGCTGGAAAAGGAGATTCCGATGAGATCTCCAAGATGTATTTGAACAATTAATATCAAAATTCTCAGGAGGAGGTACATCTCCCTTTTCTTTATCTCTGTTAATTTCGCTAATTATTCTATGCACAGTATATTCAGGATGACCTAAGTGCATAAGTTGTTTTTGATCTTTAGTTTCAAATATTGTGTAACCGACATCCTTGCCATATGCAAGCAAATTCAATTTACCTTCTTTTTGAGCTTCTTCCATTTCATGATCAGGTAGCCCTGCAAATCTACTTTGAGGACAGATAAATTCATCATCTTGCGTACCCATTAAAGGATGACCAGGGGAAAGACTCTTTAATGGGAATACCCCGAATAATTTCCTATCAAATACTGTTTTATTAACACCGGCCAAATAAGCGAGTGCAAATCCTGCCCAACACAACCCAAGAGTGCTTGCACATAAATTTCTTGCTTCATTAGTAATATTTACGAATTCATTCCAATATTTAACTTCTTCAAAAGCTAAATGCTCAACAGGTGCTCCTGTAATAATTACTCCATCTAATGGTTCAGGATCATTTGCGTCCTCCCACGTTGTATAAAGATTATTTAAATGGTTAAGATCCCATGTTTTATATGAGTGAGTTTTTAATTTTATCCAAACAGGCTCTATTTGAAGAGGAGATAAACCAAGAGGATGTAATAAATTGAATTCGTATTGCTTACCAAGAGGCATGATATTTAAAATGCCAATCCTTAATGGACGTATATCTTGTCTTTCAGCCAAATCCGGTTCAATCCAAGAAATATGATTTTTCTCAACGTCACTAATCTTGTGATAATTGCTAGGTATTATTAAAGCCAAGGAATCTCCATTATTTAAGTAATTTTTGAAAGTGCCTGCTCAAAATCTGCTTTTATATCATCAATATGCTCTATACCAACAGATACTCTTACCATTGTTGGAGTTACGCCTGCTGATGATTGTTCTTCCTCTGATAATTGCTGGTGCGTTGTGGATGCAGGATGAATAACTAAAGTTTTGGAGTCTCCCACATTAGCAAGATGACTAGCTAATTCCAAAGAATCAATAAATTTTACAGCGTTTTCATATCCGCCATTTAAAGAGAACATAAGCATACATCCCATTCCTCTACCTGTAGTATATTTTTTAGCTCTTGAGTAATAAGGATCAGATTCCAAACCAGGAAAATTAACACTTGTAACTTGAGGATTTGAATCTAACCATTTTGCTAACTCAAGAGCATTAGAAGTTTGTCTTTCTATTCTCAAACTTAAGGTTTCTAAACCTTGTAATAATAAGAAAGAATTAAAAGGACTTTGAGCTGGGCCCCAATCTCTTAGACACTCCAACCTAGCTCTTAAGGCAAAGGCTATATTCCTATTATCAGGGACACCTAAAGATTTACATATATCGCTCCCAAATCCAAACGCATCCCAATGTACTAGGCCGTGATAAGCGGCACTTGGTTCACTCATGAGTGGGAATTTTCCATTTCCCCAATCAAAAGTTCCTGCATCAACAATTACACCACCAATACTAGTTCCATGTCCTCCTATCCATTTAGTTGCGCTTTCTACAACAATATCGGCACCAAAATCAATTGGTTTAATTAGAGCTCCTCCAGCCCCAAGAGTATTGTCAACAATTAAAGGAATTCCATTTTCTTTAGCTAAATTAGAAAGACCCTCAAAATCTGGGATATTGAATCTAGGATTTCCCATTGATTCAACATAGATTGCTTTAGTTTTATCATCTATTTTGTCTTTAAAACTATCAATACTATCTCCTTCAGCAAATTTAACTTCTATTCCCAATCTAGGAAATTGAACTTTAAATTGATTATAAGTTCCTCCATATAAGAAGGATGTAGAGACAAAGTTATCTCCTGCTTTCATACAATTTACTATTGCCAGAAATTGCGCAGCTTGACCTGATGAAGTTGCTAGTGCAGCCATACCGCCTTCTAAAGCTGCCATCCTCTTTTCGAAGACGTCAGTAGTGGGGTTCATGAGTCTTGTATAGATATTTCCAAATTCTTTTAATCCAAAAAGATTTGCTCCATGCTCAGCGTTATCAAAAACATAAGAACTTGTCTGATAAATAGGTACAGCTCTAGAGTTAGTAGTTGGATCAGGCTCTTGTCCTGCATGTAACTGAAGAGTCTCGAACTTTTGTTTACTCAAAATTTTTAAATAATTCCTATTATCTATTTAACTTAAAAACTTCCTAAAAATAAATATAAAGAAGATAAATCTTTATAAATCCTCTTTTAATGATGGATAATTTCCCCTCATAAAAGATTTTAGATCCTCATTTATTTCAGATCTCAAATCTTCTACATTATTAATATCAACAGTAGGAAATTTTTTGTTTGCTTCAGGATCTTTTTCAATAATAGATTTCCAGCTTTTACTCACATCTTTTTCAGATTTATTAAATATATTAATAAAATCAAAAGGCACGTTATTATTTTTAGCATCGTATTCTTTAAAAGCTTTTTCTATAATTTGTTTTCTATTAATAAACAAATTTTTAGCCTTCAAAGTATCTGGTAAACCCATTACTGGTTGTAACTCTTTAAGAAGTTTCAACTCCTCTTCAATCAAAAGAATCCAAACACTTACTTGTTTTTTGGGAACATTAGATTCACTAAAAATTTTAATTTCTTCAAGATAGAAATTTAACCATAAATAATAAGATTTCTCTTCAATAGATTTTTTAACAGATGCTTTTTTATTTTGAATTTTAGGAAGTAACTTCTCTGCTTTTTTCAAAAATTGTCTGTCTTCTCTTTCTAGATTTATCAATCCCCATCTTTGACTATAGTCCCATAAGTCTTCATACCTTGATAAATCTTCTTGGTTCCAACCAAGAGCTTTGAGTTCATGAGAGCGATGTGATAATTCTTTATTCAAAAAAAAACCTACTTTAATTTAATAATTCTAACTCTGAAATTAGGATAAGTAAATAATAGAAAATAGCAACTCAATTGATTTAGATAAATTTAGTAAGTATTGTACTAATTAGTAAAGTATTTATTTATTATATTTATTGCTTTAATGTAGTTTGGATTTTTTTTAGAAGATAATTTTTGATATAATTTTTTATCAGAAATAATTTTATTATTATTTGAAATTAATTTCTCATAAAATAATTTTTTATTATCAAAAATATCTATTCCTTGAAGTTTATAGTTTAGTTCTAAACATAAATTAGGCTTTACGGATTCCTGACAAAAATTAGTTATTGCATCTGAATTAATTAATACTTCATAAATATCTTTTTTTTCTTCAGCTTTTGCATTAAAGCATAAATAAATTAGATTAATCATCGAGCAATTATTATTTTTAATATTAAATTCCTTGTAAATTTTAGGCCAATATATTAGCGATTTCAAACCCTCAAGGCCTCCTTGACCTAAGTTAAATTTTTCACACCAATTAATAAATTCATCGACATCATTAGGACATCTCTTAAGACTTAAAAGCATATCTGATAAAACTTGTCCTGCCTGAAAATTCCTTGTTGGATTTCCATCTATTGGCAATGACATGCTCCCTAAGACATCAGCTTTAACAGCATTTAGTTGAGAAAAAGTATAATCAGCTGATTCAACATATTTGTTCCCAAGATTTTCTTTAGCGATAATAATATCTTCACCATATCCAAGTTCTTTTAATGAAGAAATTACGTTTTGAAATTTATTTTCTTTTCTAACTTTTAAAGAAACAGTAGCTGCTTGATCCAAGCACTGAGTTAATAAAACAGTATTGATTGTGGGCAACATTCCAGGCTTTTCTGAATGAAAGTTAGTAACAAACCCTGCGAATATTGAAGAAATATTTTTTATGGACTTAATGTACTGGCATTCAATATTATGAACTCCCGGTGATACTTGAATATTTGGAGATAATTGATTTAAAATTCTTGCACCAATTAGAGCTGTTAATGAGTCAGGATGACAAAAATTAGCGGTAAAACTATCTTTAGGGTTTCGTAATGCACCATGACGATGAAAGCCTGTAAAGAAAGCTAGATCAGGATATTGATTACATAAAATATATGGTTTTTCATCTTCATCATCAAAACAAAAAGAGCCTACAAGACATGCAAGAACTACATTTTCACGATTTAAAGATTTCCTTAATTCTATGGCATGACGAATATCATTCTGTATGTGATTACTATTTGAAGCGAGAATAACGATATTACATTTCAGAAGAAGATCTTCGAGTGTATTAGCCTTACTTTTACCCTCAAAAAAGTAATTTCCCATACCTTCTACTTTTTTTATTATTTTATGTTCCATATTGGATAGAACATCTTTAGAAAAAGCACCTAATAAATCTCTTCCAGGTCTTGGAGCTAAAAGAATATTATTTGACTCAGAATGTATTGCACAGTTATATGCTAACGATGCTGGATATAATCCAACACTATAGAATCCCACTTTGCAGCTTTCAATTTCTTCTAACAATGAATAAAAAGATTCTTGGTTATTTAACTGCCTAAAAAAACTATTATTCATTTTTTTCTTTTTATCCATAAATTATCTTATTATTTTTTATAGATAGCATTTTTATACATTAAACCAATTTATTGCCATCGCAAATCGTTTTAATATAATTATTGAATTTTATATTTTAAAGTTCAAGCTTTATTATGTATTTAAAAGAGAAGTAATTTTCATAATAGAAAATGAAAAACATTAATTTAGATTTTGAAGAAATAATAATTAATTCTAAAAATATCTTATTTATTCAAGACATAGATGGAGTATGTATTCCATTAGTAAAAGACCCAATGACTAGAAAACTGGAATCAAAATTCATATTTGCCGTTAAAAATTTAGAAAACGAATTTTATGTTTTAACTTGCGGAGAACATGAAGGTCCAAGAGGGGTTAATAGAATAGTTGAAAGGAGCCTAAGAAGTATTGATCAGCCAAAAGAAAAAGGTCTTTATTTAAGGGGTTTAGCGGCATGTGGGGTCGAATATCAAGATAATAATGGGAATATAAGTTTTGAGGGAGTATCAAAAGAAGAGGTCGAATTCTTAGCCAAAGTTCCTGACTTAATGAGGCCTAGCTTTGAACAAATAGTAAAGAAAATTTTTCCTAATCTCGGTCAAGAAGAAATAAATTCTCATGCTTCAAAATCGATATGTAAAACAAGGTTCTCTCCAACAATAAATTTTAATAGCCTTTTCGATTTAGTAAAAGATGATTCTGAAAAAAGAAAAATTATTCAAAAAAGCTTTGAAGATATGATGAATGATATTATTTACAAAGCAAAATCTCAAGGACTTGAAAACTCATTTTTTCTACACATATCTCCAAATCTTGGAAGCAAGGATGGAAATGAAATTATAAAACTTTCTAGTAAAAATGATATTGGATCAACGGATATACAGTTACTTATTAAAGGTGCCGTAAAAGACTCCGGGGTTCTGTTTTTATTAAATAAATTCATTTACGATACTACTGGTAAAGCTCCATTTGGTAGAAACTTTAATTTTAGAGACTCTCCTAAATCGTTAATAGAAAAAGTCAATTTCTGCAAAAAATACATTAAATCAGAAGATATGCCAACAATTATTGGGATTGGTGACACAGTTACATCCCAAAAAAATCCAAATAATGGTTACTCAAGAGGAGGAAGTGATCGATCTTTCTTAGAATTTATACAATTACTAGGAAAAGAGTTTGAGAGTAATAATAAAATAATCTTCGTTGATAGTAGTTCAGGAGAAGTTTATAGACCTTCTACAAAAATATCTGGTTTAGAAGGAATAAGTGATGATGATGACAACTTAAAGTTCGATATGATTTTTCAGAATGGTCCTAAAGAATATTTAAATTGGTTTATTACATTTGCAAAAAATAGATCAAAATTAAAAACCTAATATTTAATTAATATTTACTTACACTGTAATTAAAAACATCTCACATCATGATAGATATTTTTCCTTTAATAAAGAAAGAACATATTGAAACACTCCAGATAAATATTGGCCTTAAATGTAATCAGGCTTGTAAACATTGCCATGTAAATTCAAGCCCATTACGTACTGAAAAGATGTCTTATGAAATAATTTCACTCATTCCAAAAGTAATAGAAAAATATAAAATTAAAACTTTAGATATTACCGGGGGGGCACCAGAAATGCATCCTGAATTTAGAAATTTAATTACTACTTTAAGTGATAAAAATATTGATATTATTGATAGATGTAATTTAACAATTTTCTTTGAAGATGGATTCGAAGATTTACCACAGTTCCTTGCTAAGAATAATGTAATAGTAACAGCATCACTCCCGTGCTATGAAAAGGAAAATGTAGAATTGCAGAGGGGTTATGGAGTCTTTGATAAAAGTATTAATGCTTTAAAAATACTAAATGATTTAGGATATGGGAAACAAAAAGATGGACTTCAATTAAATCTTGTTTATAATCCCGTAAATCCTATCCTTCCTCCACCACAAGAAATCCTAGAAGGAGACTATAAAAGAATACTTTTTGAAAAGTACAATATTTCATTTAATAATCTTTATACAATAACCAATATGCCAATTAATAGATATGCAGACTCTCTTAATAGAGAAAACAAACTTGATTCATATTACAAATTACTTAAAGAAAATTTTAATAAAAATAATTTAGAAAACCTTATGTGTAAAAAAACGATAAGTGTTAATTGGCAAGGTCAAATCTATGATTGCGACTTTAATCAGCAAATAAATTTAAAAGGAAATAAAGGACCAAAGACACTTTCTGATTTAATGAGTAAATCATTTAAATTTGATTATGGTATAGCTGTTAAGGAACATTGCTTTGCTTGCACAGCAGGAGCTGGATCAAGCTGTGGAGGAACTTTAACCTAGTTTCTGCTAAATACAATTAGGACATATAGCTCTAACATTTAAAGAAGATTCAATAAGAGTAAAACCATTAACTTTAGCGGCGACTTTTCCCGCCTTCAATACTTCATCACTTTCAAATTCTTCAGTTCTTCCACATCGAATACAAATTAAGTGATGATGATCTGCTGTTTCATTACTTAATAACTCATATCGATGCACTCCTTCACTAAGCTCTAATTCATGTAATAAGCCCATCTGAACGAGAAGTCTCAAAGTTCTATATATTGTTGCTAAGGAAACTTTGCAACTAGATTTAATTAATTTTTCATGAACTTCTTCCGCACTTAAATGATTACCTGTTCCTATATTCTCAAATAAATTTAAAACCTTAAGTCTTTGAGGAGTTAATCTCTTTCCATCTTTATGTAAGCCATCTCCTAAAGGAGATGTAATAACTGTAAATTGAGAAGATAAAGACAATTAAAGCAATTTATAAAAAATATTTATTCTCAATAATAACTCTTGATGAGATTAAATCAACTTTTAACTAATAAATATTTACTAAAGTTCTCCAAAAGATTACATTAAATAAATATATATATTTTTAGGGTATCTTTAAATATTGTAGAAAATAAATTAATGAAACATTCTTTTAAAAGCCAATTACCACTCAAAAATGCCTTACTATTAATAGATATTCAGGAAAAAATCATATCCCCAATTAATAACAAAGATTCAATAATCAAAAATATCCAAAAGCTATTAAGCGCTTACCAAATCTTGGATGAAAACATTTTTGTCTCAGAACAAAACCCTCTAAAACTAGGCAAAACAATCCAAAAGTTAATACCTAAAGTAGGTTTTACTAATATTCAAAAAATGGATTTTAGCTTAGCTACTAGTAAAGTTCTTTTTGAGGAACTTTACAATAAAAAAATTAGTAATTTGATAATTTGCGGATTTGAAACACACATTTGTATTCAACAAAGTGTCCTAGAATTTTTAAAAAAGGGATATGAAGTATTAATAATATCTGATGCCATGGGAAGCAGAAATAATTTAGATCACGAAATAGCACTACAAAGAATGCTTCATAAAGGAGCAATTATTACTACTACTGAATCAATGATTTTCGAAATTTGTAAAACCTCAGATAGAAAAGAATTCAAAGAAATTAGAAATATCATCAAAAATTAAAGAGAATTAAGACTGGTTAATTTTTAGAGATAATTTAAACTTTAAATATTGGTTATTTAAGAATTTATTAGATATGAAATTATTTACGGAAAACTTGCTTTTGGCAATTTCAATATTTTTTATTGGAATAATATTATCAATAATAATATCTAAAATTTCCAAGATTATTTTTAAAAGAATTTCTAAAAGAACAAAAACAAATTTTGATGATTTTATT
The DNA here is from genome assembly GCA_003208885.1 of Prochlorococcus sp. AG-679-K21. Taxonomy (GTDB): domain Bacteria; phylum Cyanobacteriota; class Cyanobacteriia; order PCC-6307; family Cyanobiaceae; genus Prochlorococcus_A. The sequence goes on from QCUP01000020.1 coordinate 8,300, forward strand.
TTTGAAACACTTACTGGAATTATAAGACCAATAGGTTTTCTTCTCTCAGCCTATTTCGCAATTGATTACTTTTTCACCGATGAAATAACTTTCATATCTGTAATATTAAATATTCAAAAATTACTTATATTAATAATTATCATTAAAGCTCTAAATAAAGTATTAATAAGATCGCTAACAGAATCTACAGCAAAAATTGATGACTCCTCAATTAGTTCAATGATCTCATCATTAACTCCTTTAATTAAGGCTTTTACTTGGACCATAGGATCAATATTTTTCTTACAAAATATAGGAGTACAAATGACCGCAATTTGGGCTTTGCTTAGTGCCGGTGGGATCGGAGCAGGTTTAGCATTAAAAGATCCAGTGCAAGAATTTTTTGAATACATTACAATTTTACTTGATAAACCGTTTCAGAAAGGGGAATTTATAAAGTCTGATAGCGTATTAGGAATGGTCGAAAGAGTAGGGGTAAGATCATCAAGAATAAGAAGTATTAACGGAGAAGTCATAGTTATGAGTAACAGTGCATTAACTAATGGGATCATTTCAAATTATGCTCAAATGAAAAAAAGGAGGCTAGTTCATAAATTAGGAGTAGTTTATGAAACTTCTCCATCACTGATGAAAATGATTCCAAAAATAATAGAAAAAATCGTTGAAGAAACTAAAGATGCTTCTTTTGATAGATGTCACTTTACAGATTTTGGAGACTTCAGTCTTAATTTTGAACTAGTTTATTACATCCCAACCAATAATTATTTAGCTGCTATGGAAGCACAACAAAGTATCAACTTAAGAATTATTGAAGAATTCTCTTTAAATAAAATAGAATTTGCATTCCCAACACAAACATTAAATATTGAAAGAAACGAATCCAAATGATCGGCATAATTCCTCACTAAAACTCCAAAGTCTTAAAGCAAGTTCTTTCTTACTAGCCTCCTTACTTACATCACTTTTAATTAATTTATGTTTTTTATAAAAGACAAGCTTATTGCTTAAATGTAAGTACTTAATATTATTAAAATCAGTATCAAAAACGATATCAGAAAGTAACTTCCCTGCATTTTCTACATTTTCAGAAATACCTAAAATATTTTTGGCAATAATTGAAAAAACAATATATCCAAAGATATTAAACTTTTTACTATATCTGAAAAAACCAAAACCTTCATTAGGAATTACAAGACCAGGAGCCCAAGAAATAACAGATATTTTACTAGATTTAATTTGTAATCTTTTTGAAAGTTCCTTAGCAAATAAAATATTACATAATTTACTATTTTTATAAGCCTTGTCAGCATTAAAATTAATATATTTTCCTGAAATTTCTTCTTTAAAATCTAATAAATTATTTAAACCTGCTTTCTCTCCAACATTTCCTCCTGAACTCTTTGGATCATGAACATCTGATGATGTAATAATTATCCTAGATTCTTTTTTATTATTTATTAGTTCTATGAGAATATTAATCAAATAAAAATGTGCAAGATGATTAACAGCGAAAGTTAATTCAACTCCCTGTTTTGAGACCTTAGGATAAAAAGCTCCAGTATATTGTAAGCCTGCATTTAAAATAACCACATCTAAAGAAATTTTTTTCTTGATAAAAAAATCTCTTACTTTTTGAATATTTTCCAAATCAGATAAATCAATATTATCAATAAGATTTAAATATTTTTCTAGATATTCTTTATCAAAATACCTTAATAGTTTTACCAAAAATTCTTCTTTTCTTGATAATGATCTAATTGGAATATATAAATTATTTTGAGTCTTCAACAAGTTAATTGTTGTAAAAAAACCGATCCCAGAATTACCACCTGTTATTAAAATATTTTTATCTTTTATCATATAAATTAAACAAACAATTATTTATAGTAAAAAATTATATATTATTTTTCTTTGGAATTCTTATAAATTATTGTTAAAACACTCAAAACAAAAGAACTAGTTATAGAGTCTCTTGCTTATTATTAAATTTATTCTCATTATAAAAATTTTGAATGAATTATAAAAATGAAGTTTTAGATATTTTTTATTTTTCCAAAAACTTTTTTAACTTCAGAATTTATAATTAATGCCTTCCCAAAGATTGCCAGATGTATTAGTTTTAGGAGCAGGCCCTGCAGGGATGGCGATTGCCTCAGCTTTAGGGAAAGAAAAATTAGAAGTAGAGGTCCTTTCCCCTAATGGTCCTGACGAGCCTTGGCCAAATACTTATGGTATTTGGGGAAAAGAAGTAGATCAACTTGGGCTACAGGATTTGCTTGAATATAGATGGAAAAATACCGTTAGTTTTTTTGGGCATGGTTCTATTGAAGAACATCACTATGAGAATAAAGCAACTGAGCATTCCTTAGATTATGGATTATTTGACAAAAAAAAATTACACAGTTACTGGTTAAATGAATGTAATAAGTCTCTCATTAAATGGCATGAGGGTTTTGCAGAGAAGATAAACTTTCAGAAATATAAAAGTATTGTTACTACTAGTGATGGAAAAACTTACTCAGCAAGATTAGTTGTAGATGCAACAGGATATGATCCTGTATTTCTTAAATTAAAATCATGTGGACCATTAGCAGTTCAGACTTGTTATGGGATAGTAGGAAGTTTTAGTAAGCCTCCACTAAAAAAAGGACAATTTGTATTGATGGACTATCGTAATGATCATTTAAATGAGGAGCAAAAAAAAGAACCTCCTACTTTTCTGTATGCAATGGATATGGGGAATGGAAAATATTTTCTTGAAGAGACTTCACTTGGATTAGTAAATCCTTTAACAATGGAGAATTTAAAAGAAAGATTAGAAAAGAGACTATCTTACAGAAACATTTCAATTACGAGTATGCAACATGAAGAACTTGGTTTGTTTTTACCTATGAATATGCCTATCCCAGACTTTAAACAACAAATATTGGGATACGGTGGGGCCGCTTCAATGGTTCATCCAGCATCAGGATATTTAATTGGTAATGTTTTAAGGAGAGCTCCACTAGTAGCAAAAGCAATATCAAATGCAATGAATGATAAGAAATTAACTACTTATCAAATTTCCAGAAAAGGTTGGGAGAGTTTATGGCCTAAAGAGTTAATAAGAAAGAAATCAATTTACCAATTTGGTTTAGAAAAACTGATGAGATTCGATGAAAAACTATTAAGAGAATTTTTTGGTAGTTTCTTTAAATTACCTAAAACTCAATGGTATGGATTTCTAACTGATACATTATCTTTAAGAGAAATCGTATATGCAATGTGCATAATGTTTATAAAAGCCCCTTGGAGTGTCAAAAAAGGTTTAATGATTATGCATGGTAAAGAACTAAAAATGTTATTAAGGATAGTTTTACCAAATATATAATTAAAAAAAATGAGAACTCTTTTGATAAGCGGAGCAAGCAGCGGAATTGGATTAAACATTGCACATAAAGAACTAAAAGCAGGAAATAGAATTAGTATTGGCATTAGAGATTTAAAATCTATTAAAGGAAGCGTTATTGATCCCAGTAATTGGCCCAATGAAAAAATAATCATCCATAAATATGATGCCTTAGATAAATTCTCCGCCCAAGAGTGGGTAGAAAATACAATTAGTAAATTTGGTGGTTTTGATACTTTAATAAACTGTTCTGGAGTCCTTTCAAAAGTTCCTTTTTTATATAAAGAGGGGGATGAAAAAGAGATTTTAAATACTTTTAATATAAATTTTTTAGCCATTTGGAATTTATGCAGACTATCCTGGAAACACTTAAGTCAATCAAATAATGGAAGGATTATTGTTTTAGTTTCAATGAGCGGTAAAAGGTCCAAAGGAGATTTAGCAGCATATTCCTCATCAAAATTCGCTTTAATGAGCCTTTGTCAAACAATGAAGAACAAAGGTTGGGAAGAAAATATTAGAGTTACCGCTATTTGTCCTAGTTGGGTTAATACAAAAATGGCTGAAAAGATATCATCATTAGAAAAGTCAAAAATGACTCAACCAGAGGATATCGCTGAGATATGTTCTACAATCCTGAAATTACCAATGCAGTCAGTTCCTTTTGAAATAGCCTTAAATTGTAATTATGAAATTTAATTTAGTCTGAACATTAAAAAAGCCATTGTAATCATTGCAATAGCAATAAAAAAGCCTTTTATTCGATTAGTTAATAATGAAAATAGAGATAAATCATCAGAAAAATATCCTCCAAAACTACCGGTAAGAAAAAGAATGAGCATAGGGACCGAGGCAAAACCAAATGAATAGGAAATATTTCTTAAAAATCCAACATTAAAGTAATTAAGAATTAAAAAATTTATTCCAAATAATAAAAAGGATGCAAATAAAGTTATGGAAACCTCAGCATCAAGCGTATGCGGTAAATTTCCTTTTAAGTCAAACTGTTTTTTGCATTCAGATATTTGCCTTTTGTTGAGCTTTAAATATCCAGTTTCAGGAATTCTCTGGGATTTATATTTTCTCAATAACCTCGCTTCAAGTGTTTCAGGTTCTTTAGTCATTATGGAAGTTAGTAATTCATCTGGTTTGAGTTTTCTAATTTTCTTATCAAGATTATCTGTCTTACCAATACGATAAAGATCCCCAACTCTTATGAGGTAAACATATCCCGCCATTTTCGATGTAAAATTAATATTATTCCTATGTAAATAATACTAAAAGAATCAAAAAAATTTAATTATTTTACAAAATGACAAAAGATATTTTATATTCATTTCGAAGATGTCCATATGCAATTCGAGTTAGATGGGCATTATTAATTTGCGAAATCAAAATAGAAATAAGAGAAGTTGATTTAAAAAATAAGCCCATAGAATTTATGAATAAATCAATTACAAAAACTGTTCCAATTTTATTAAAAAAAAATAATGAAGTTATAGAGGAAAGTTTAGACATCGTAATCTGGGCACTTTCAGAATCAGAGAAGGAAAACATAAAGGAATTTTATAATCCAAAAAATAAAGAGGAAGAAATTTTAGATATTATTTCTGAAAATGATAATAGTTTTAAATATCATTTAGATCGTTTTAAATATTCAGCAAGATTTAATGAGAAAGAAGAAGAGTATCATTTTTTAGAAGCTACTAAATTCATAAAAAAATGGAATAAAATACTTACGAACAATAGATGGATAATTGGAGATAAACCTTCGATTGCGGATTGGTGTATTTGGCCATTTGTAAGGCAATTTAAAATTGCTTGTGAAAGCCATAAAAAAACAAATTATTTTGATGATCCTATAAAAGAGTGGTTAGGATATTTTGAAAATCATCAACATTTTAAAAAATTAATGCATAAATTTGATCCATGGAAAACATCTACTAAGAAAGATTATTTCCCTTTTAATTAGCTTTCAAGTAATTTTCTTTTTTCAATAATTCTTGCTAATTCTAAAAAATATCCTGCTGTTCTAAATTTTCCAATATTTTTTTCTTTGAATTCAATATCACTTCTAATTTCTGCAGTTTCAGCCATAATTAAATCCAATTCATTAAATCCAAGACTATATAATTCTCCTAGTTCAATCTCTCTTCCAAGCAAGTGGCTTCTAAACCATTTTTCCTTACTTTCTTGAGGAGGAATATCGTATGGTGTATAGGACATGAATTAAGAAATATATTTTTATACTAACTTAACTTCTTATTGGTAACTTGAGGAAATTTTTTTATTAAATAAAAATGCAGTAATAAAAATTAAAAAAGTTATTAATGCACAAATATCTGTCCAATAATCTAATCCGATCTTAGAGATTACTAATGGTGCTACGACTGTAAAAAACCCCCCAGATAGTATTAATTGGGCAAAAAGTTGCTTGGATGTAAAAATCGGAAGAGTTTTAGAAATATTTTTAGGATCTGCTAACCTTAAAAGCAATAAACCGGAAGCAACTACACCTGTAGAATTTCCAAACTCTATTAAACTTTTTTCAAACCAGTAATCATCAAATATAAAGTATGCAAAGTAGGCAATACAAATTAAATTCCATATCAAACCAAATATAGTCAGCAATAATATAACTACCCAATTCTCAAAAACAGTAGCAATATCTAAACTTGCCATTGCTGTAAAAATCAATAAATCTGTGGATAATATGCCAATTTCTCTTTGAAGAATATTAGAAATAAAATCAGTATTTTTAGTTTTTTCTAAAATATATCTTATCAAAAGTGAACCTATGAGAATAAGTGGAAATACAGGTAGTGAAAAAATAATTTCTCTTGAAAAATCACCAAAGAAATTTGAAATATATTTTAAAAATTGAAGTAGTAAGATACCAAAAGAAATTGCCAAACCAGCGAAACCAAGATTTATAAGTAAAATTTTTAAATCTGCAAAAATTTCAGTTTCAAGATTTGAATTTGAACTATCTTTCTTATCAATAATTTCCTCTGTATCTGAAAGTCTTAAAGTTCTTCCAATAAAAATGAATATACTACCTAATAACGAAGATGACAAAAGTCCCATTGTTGCCATTGCAAGTCCGAGATCTAGGCCATCAGAAAATCCAAGCCTATTAAAACTTTCTCCAATAATAGAGGCAGCTCCATGCCCCCCCTCAAAGCCAACCTCTATTAAACATCCCATTAAAGGGTTAATATCCATATGAGGAGCTAAAAGGTATTTAACGACTAATCCACCAACAAGAAACTGGCCAAAACCTAAGGAAAGTGCAAGTAAGAACTGATTAACTATAGGCTTAACTAAACCATTGATATTGGGTATTGGCCTGCCCATCATTAATGTCGCAAAAACCAGGGACAAAAGAGGTGTGGGGAAATTACTCCAGACATTTGTAGTTTCCTTAGATAAAAAATGAATTAAACCATAAGGCCCGATAGATATACCCGCTACTCCTGAGATGACTGCGATGGGTAATCCAAATCTTTCTAATTGAACAGCAAGTTTTAATCTTCTACCAAATACCAAGAAAAAAGATATTATTAAAAATCCAGAAAAGCTTATTAAAAGGGAATTTGAAAAAATATCTTTATTTTGTAGGAAAGAAATATTCAATTATCTAAACTTAATACATTATAAATCTAATTTAATAAATAAATTTTATCAAATAAAAAAGGCCTCATTTTCTGAGACCTTTTAATATTACTTAGTGATTTAAAGTTTAATCTTTAAGAGTAACTGTAGCACTATCAATATTACTGATAGCGTTTGTAACTCTCTTGAAGTCAAATCCTAGGGCTCTAAGTGCATGCCATAGATGACCTTGAATAAAGAAGAAACCAAAGTAGTAGTGAACATTTGCTAACCAGGCTCTTGAAGTATAAACACCATCAGGAAGATCAACAGTATCAATCCAATATGGAGAAATACTAAATTTCAATTCAAGTGGTTCGCCAAAAAATTCTACAGGATAAACTGTTGTATTTGATGCACTCCAGAAGGCAGCAATAATTGCCATCCAACCAATACCTGCTAAAGACCATGAAAGCACAGCTTCTGCAGATAGAAGTCCTTTACCTTTAAATTTGGTATATTCACCAACTTGCTTTGTAGCAATGTGCCAAGCTCCTCCAGTAATCAAGACAAATGCAAGGAAAGCATGACCTCCCATAACATCCTCTAAATCATCTATCAAAAGGAAATCTGTTTGATGGTTCCAAATCTCCGCAAGGTTCAGATCGTATTCAACCTGTCTAACTGCACCAATAGCTGGATCATAAACTCCATGAACTCTTGCCCATTCAACAAGAAGTATCACAGCAAATCCAAGAATAATTAAATGATGACCAAGAATAAATGTTAATTTATCTGGATTATCCCATTCAATATTGAATTTTCTTGCCTTTGCGACTTCTGATTCTTCTAGATTTCCTGGTAAAAGAAGCGAGTGGAGTAATCCACCTGCCGCAAGAACCATTGAAGAAACCAAATGAACAATAGCTATAGCTAGTACTGGCTTGGTATCTCCCATTAGAACTCCGTTGGCATCAAACCCTATTCCAAGGGTGGCCAAATGAGGAAGTGCAATAAGAGGTTGTTGACCCATTGGGACACTGGGGTCAAATCTTGATAGTTCGAAAAGAGTGAAAGCACCGGCCCAAAAAACAATTAACCCTACATGAGCGACATGAGCAGCGATAAATTTTCCTGAGCGATTAGCTACACCTGAATTACCAGCCCACCATCCATAGGTGGTGTCTGGATTACCATAGGTTTGCATTTAGGAATTGATTAGCTTAAACGTTTTGAGA
>QCUP01000021.1 GCA_003208885.1 Prochlorococcus sp. AG-679-K21
AAGATTCTTCGGTTTAAAATTACCTCCTGAAAATCAACCAAGAATAGAACAGAGTCAAGGAAGCGGCTTTATATTCGGAGATGGTCTTGTAATGACTAATGCGCATGTTGTGAACGGATCTGAAAAGTTAATAGTAGGCTTATCTAATGGAGCAAAATACAAAGGGAAGTTAATAGGACTAGATTTACTTACTGATTTAGCTGTTATCAAGCTTGAAGGTAAAGGACCTTGGCCAAAAGCAAAGTTGGGTGATTCAACAAAAATTGAAGTTGGTGATTGGGCAATAGCTGTTGGTAATCCTTTCGGACTGGAAAATACAGTTACTCTTGGAATAATTAGTAACTTAAATAGAAATGTCTCACAATTAGGAATATATGATAAAAAGTTTGAGTTAATTCAGACAGATGCTGCAATAAACCCTGGTAATTCAGGGGGGCCATTATTAAATAGTGAGGGAGAAGTAATTGGAATTAATACTCTTATTAGATCAGGTCCAGGGGCAGGCTTGAGTTTTGCAATCCCGATAAATAAAGCTAAAAGTATCGCTTCGCAATTAATAAAAAATGGGAAAGTAATACATCCCATGATTGGAATCAACTTAATAGACGAAAATTACTTTGAGACGAATAAAAATATTGTAAAAGTAGGTTACGTTGTACCAAATAGCCCTGCTGCAAAAAGCGGAATCATTATTAATGACATAATTATAAAAGTGGGGAAAACAAATATTAATAATTCTTCAGATGTGATCGAGGCAATAAGTAACAACGGAATTAATCAATCTATAAAGATAACCTTAAAAAGAAAAAATAAAATTATTAAACTAAAAGTGAAACCAACTGATATTACTAATTTATCAAAAAAATAGATTTTTAAGTTTCATCATCTCTAAGTATCTCTACACATTGAGAAATACAAATACCATCAGAAATATCACAACTAGAAATACACTCAAAATAACTTTCAACTGGATCCGAAGTAACACAATTACTTTCTTTAAAATCATACTTTTTCATAATTATCCTAAATAAAATAAATTCGTAATTATTACATTAATCAAACCCATGAACTCTGTAAAGATAAATAAGTGATCTTGCCTAGAGGATTGTAAAGTTTTCTAAAAACTATTCTTCAAAATTAAAAACAATAAGAATAAAATACCAAATTAATAAGTATAAAATGTTATTTTACACTTCTTTTCTTCTCTAAAAAATATTCATAATTACCATTAAAAGATAATAATTTAGATTCTTTTATTTCAATAATTCTATTTGCAATCTTAGAAATAAAATATCTATCATGCGAAATAATAAATACTGTGCCCTTATAATTATTTATTGCAAGTTCCAGATTTTCTTTTGATTGTAGATCTAAATGGTTTGTAGGTTCATCAAGAAGTAAAAAATTGCTTGGATTCATTATCATCAAAGCCAATGCTAATCTAGCTTTTTCACCACCGCTAAGTTGTTTAACATATTTAAAAACAGCCTTATTATGAAAGCCGAAACTTCCTAAGAATGTCCTTACTTTTTGTTGAGACCAATCTGGCGCTTTTGAATATATTAAATCAATAACCTGTTTTTCAACAGCAAGGGCTGCAGCCTGATTTTGCTCATAATAACTTGTAATTATATTATGTTTACCTAACTTAACTTCTCCTATTTCAGGTTCTATTTTTTTCATAATTAACTTCAATAAAGTAGATTTACCACATCCATTAGGACCTAAAATTGCTATTTTTTCTCCTGCGGAAACCTTTAAATTGACATCAAATAATAGTATTTTTTCTTCAAAACTATGAGATAAATTCTTAATTTGAAGAACTGATTTACCAGAACGAGGACATTCAGGAAAATTAAAAGAAGGACTTTTTAGTCTTGAAATAGGTGCATCAATTTTTACAATCTTTTTTAACTGCTTCTCCCTACTTTTAGCCTGAGTACTCCTTGTCGCACTGGCTCGAAATTTTTCAATATACTTTCTTTGTGTTTCAATCTCTTTTTGCTGCAACTCGAAAGCTTTACTTTGAGACGCTTGATTTAAAGACTTTTGTTCAATAAAAAAAGAATAATTCCCGTTATATGTTTCAGAAATTCCTCTTTCTATAAAAATAATCTTTTTACATAATTTATCTAAGAAATATCGATCATGACTAATTAACATAATTGCTATTTTTAAAGATTTTAAATATTCCTCTAGCCAAAAAATGGTTTCCAAATCTAGATGATTAGTTGGCTCATCGAGTAAAAGTAAATCAGGTTTTTGCAAAATAATTTTTCCAAGAGCCACTTTCATTTGCCAACCTCCTGAAAAATTACCTACTAATTTGTCTGCATCTTCCTGAGAAAAACCTAGTTTTGGAAGTATCTTCTCTACTTCTGCCTGCATTCGATAGCCACCTAAAGCTTCAAACTTTTCTTGATATTTGGCAAGTTGATTTACAAGATGATCAAGTTTTTCAGAGTCTTTGCTAGATTCTAAAAATTTCATTTCATTTTCAATCTCAAAAAGTTTATTTGAAACTGCTTGAATATCTTTAAAAGAACTTTCTAATTCTTCTCTGACTGTTAGATTTAAATTACAATCCAATTCCTGTTTTAAGTGAGAAATTTTAGGACTTCCTTCTTTAAGAACAAGTCCACTAGTTTGATCCTCCTCTCCAATTAAGATTTTAAACTGAGTAGATTTACCTGCTCCATTAGAACCAACTAAACCTATCTTTTCTCCTTTCCTAATTTCCCAATTAATATTTTTTAGAACAATATCAGTAGAGTAAATTTTGCTTACATTATCAAATCTAATCACTTTAAAAAATTGAATTTACAAACTTAGAGACTTTTTACCAAAAAGATTTTTGTGGAATAAAATTATGATATGAAAAGAATAGAACAGATCGTAGTAATTTTCATAGCTGCAGCATTATCAATTCCAAGTTATTGGTTTTTTTGGACATTAGCTGGTGGTGGTGGTTACAACAGAAGAATAACACCAGTCACCCAAGAAGAAACTAATCACAAACCTTTAACTAAAGACCTCCTCGTGCCTTAATTAACCATAATTTAGTTGCTTCGTCATCCACCGTCGATAAATAATCCATAACCTCTTTTTTAGTAACCTGAATATCTTCCTCTCTTCCAATCTCGCAAATTTTTTCTAGGGCTGATTTTGGATTATTAAGAGCCATCAAAAATAAACTTTGTTTTTTTCTTGAATCATCGGCTATTAAATTGTAGAGTTTCTCAACATTACTAGTCATCAGTTTTCATTAATTCATATCAATAGACTATTCCCTCAAGCTACATTTTGTTCGTTATATTCATTTATAGATAAATCATGATCAGTATCTTTTATTTCTTTGGCTGAGGCATCTGCCATACTTCTTGCATCTAAACATAGAACTTTCCTAAGTTTTGCAAAATTAGCTGCATGAGATATTCTTCCGTCTTTCTGAGCATAATATTCAGAACGCTGCAGAATTTGATGCAGATGTGTCAATAAATATGGACTGATCACAGCAGATACTAATACATCACTATTCTCATTACTTAAAGACTCAGGTTGTATTAATTTTTTTTTCTTTTTATCAATTGTTGATCTTTGAGAAGAATCAAGTTTTCTTGAATTTTTCATAATTTATACAAGGAACTAATTAATCAAAGGCTTATATCCTTACTATTAATATACACAAAGATACTACCCTTGACTAACTGTGTATACTTAGAAGTAACAGTTATTCAGATTGACTAATGGCAACCCGCCAAAACTCAACTAATGGGAAGCCAAAATCCCCTAGGATACAAGTAGTTCTTCCAGAATTGATTTGTGAGCAACTAAATATTTTAGCTGAGAATGAATCAAGAACTGTAAGTAATATGGCGAAGGTATTGATTCAGGAAGGAATTAAAAATTACTTTGACAAAGAAGCAAAATCACGTACATCAGATACCAAACTTGATACCGACAATTTCAGAGATACATTGGAAAGACAAAGTATTAAAAGATTAAAAGGAGCTCCTCAAAGGATTAGATATACTAAAAAATCTGAGAATAATTAATTAATTTTGAGGCAATTTTTGTAAATCTATTGTTTTTCCCATAACTACCAAAATATTTCCTCTCTCAAGAATATATTTTGCAGGAGGATTTACTGTTAATTGCTCTGGAGGGCCAGCAGCAAGAACATTAACTAAATAATTTTTTCTTAAATTTAAATCTCTTAAAGATCTACCAATAAATTCTTCTGGAACTGTTAATTCATCTATTCCAGTTTGATTATCCAATTCTAATCTTTCAATAAGATTGGGTCTAACAAGTTCTAAGCCTAATCTTTCACCTTGCATTCTAGAAGGAAAAACAACCTTATCAGCACCTACTCTTTTTAACATCTTTTCATGCAAATCACTCGTGGCTCTTGCAATTACTCTTTTTACTTTTGTTCCTTCACTATCCTTAGCAATCAGAGTAGTAGTAATACTTGCTTCAATGGGCTCACTAATACCAACCACAACCGTATTCATCTCTAAAATACCTGATTCCTTCATTGATTCTTCATCAGTACAATCTATTACTCTTGCCTCAATCGAAGGTTCTAATTGTCTTAAATCATCAATAGCTTTTTCAGAAGCATCTGCCGCTAAAACATCTACGCCATTACTTATAAGTTCTCTACAAACAGCCGTTCCAAATCTACCAACTCCTACAACTGCAAAAGTTAGAACTTCCTCTTCTTTTTGTGGAGACCATTGCCACCAATCAGCCATAATAAATTTTAGTAAAGGCTAAACATAAAGATCAGCTTTTGGATAGCCAATTCTTTTTTGTCTTTCTATTCTACTCTTATATAGAGCCTGCCAAAGAGCACTTAAAAGCAAAAGAATCCCAAGTCTTCCTACGAACATACCAATAATTAAAATAAATTGACCAAAATGATTTAATTTTGCTGTCAAACCGATATCAAAACCTACTGTTGCAAATGCAGAAATACATGTGAAAAGAATTTCTAGAAATGTAAATGATTCTTTTTTAATAAAAGTATTCGTAGTACTTAATAACATAGCCATCAAGAGAACAAAAAGTAAAGAGCCAACAGTTATTCCTACTGCTTTCAAAATAACTTTATCTGAAATTAATCTATTACTAATAATTACATCTTTTTGTCCCCTTAGCGTTGATCTTGTTGCTGCCATTAAGGCAATAAAAGTTGTAGTTTTAATTCCTCCACCAGTACCACCGGTACTGGCCCCAATAAACATCAACGTCATTAATAGCAAAAGACCAGTATCTGATATTGAATTTAAAGATATTGGAAAATTTGTAAATCCCGCTGTTCTTGCACTCACGGTCTCGAAAATAGATGATAATATTTTCTCAAAGAAATTTAGATCACTAAAAAACTGACTATTTAATAATGTCTCTATTATAAAAAAACCTAATGATCCAAAAATTATTAAAGAAAAACTTGTCCTAATGACTAATCTAGAATGAAGACTCAATTTTTTATATGAAAGATTATTTCTATTACTCCAAATATCATCAATAACTCTCCAACCAAGTCCCCCCATTACAATTAAAAAAATAAACACACCATTAACAACAAAATTAGACCGATAATCTTGGAGACTGTTAGACCATAAAGAAAAACCTGCATTGTTATATGCAGAAATGCTATGAAAAATTGCAGACCATAGTCTTTCCCAATTATTTTGAATTTCTAGAAACCCAAAGAAATATAATACTATTGCTCCAAAAGAAATAATAGAAGTGGCAGTAATAGCAATGCTTTGAAAAGTTCTACCAATTCCACCAACCCCAAATTCATCTAGAGTCTTACCTTTATCCAATCTAGTTCTAAGCTGAGTACCTTTCACAACAAATCCTTGTAAGAAAGTAGTAATAGCCATTAAGCCTAAGCCACCTGATAAAAGCATTAAAGCCAAGAATATTTGCCCAAAAATATTTAAATCAACTCCTACATCAATGATAGTCAAGCCCGTAACAGTTATTGCGGAAGTAGATGTAAAGAATGCTTCCCACAAACCCACATCTGATGAAGAACATAATGGAGAACTTAAAATTAAGGTTCCAAAAATAATAATAATTAATCCTGTAACAATTGTGAATTGAGGTACAGATAACTTTCTGTATATTTCTTTTAATTTATAAACAACGTTCTTAATTTTCACTTTATTTATTTAAAATTTAAAATTATCAAAGCTGGCACAGTCAATGACATTATAAGTGTTAAACCCGCACCATATTTTGCAATATCAAAAAACCTATATCTCCCAGGTCCGTAGACCATTAAATTTGTTTGATAACCCATTGGAGTTAAGAATGATTGACTTGCACCGAACAATACAAGCATTATCAGGGCATTTGGTGAGATACCCAGAACGCTTGAAAATTGAATAGCTACAGGTAATATAAGTGCCACAGAAGCAGCATTGCTTATAAATTGAGTAAGTATTACAGTAGCAACAAAAATTACTATTAAAGCAAAATAGAGTGGCATGCCACTTAAGACAAAATCCAAATTTATGGCTATTAGATCTGCCAATCCAGTGACTTGCATAGCTACACTGAAACTTGATAATGAACCTAATAATAAAATAATATCTAACCTAATTGACCTTTGTATTTCGGCAGGACGCAAACATCCAAAAGCAACCATCGCTATAAGTGCTAAAAGAACTGATCCTACTAAGGGAATATTAGTTAAAGAAGGCAAGAGGACCATGCCAATAGCAATTGCAATGGCAATTGGTTTTCTAATTAAAAATGGCAAATCATCTTCAAATTGATCTAAAATTAATAAGTCATTACTTGCTTGCAAACCTCTTATTGAGTCTAAAGGCGCCTGAAGTAATAAGACATCTCCTGCTCTTAAAACGGCTTGACCTAATCTTTCCTGAACAGTTTGTTGTCCTCTTCTAAGAGCTAAAACTGTTGCATTATGGCGTTGCCTAAATCTTAGTTCTCTCAAGCTTGCTCCTGCTAAAGTTGATCCTGAAGGAAGCAAAGCCTCGAAAGTTTTGGTACCTTCTTCAGTAGAAAGAAGATTATTTCTACCCAAATAACTCTTATTTTCCGCTAACAAAATTGTATGTTCTTGTTGCAACCGCAATAATTCCGTCCTCGTAACACGCACTATCAACCTATCTTCAGGCTCAAATTTGCGATCAGCAAGAGGAGGTAATATTACTTTTCCGTTTCTTTGCAACTCAAGAACATCAACATCAAATCTTCTTTGTAATCTACTATTTCTTACTGATTGCCCAACTAATTCCGAGGAAGATGGAATAGTAACTTCTGTAAAGTAAATATTCGTATTACCATTTTTAATAAAATCTTTATTTCTTCCTCTATCAGGCAAAAGAACGTCAGAAACTAAAATCATATATGTTGTGCCTATCAACCAAACTGGAATTCCTATTGAAGTCAAGCTGAATAATTCAAGAGACCCATAGCCTAATTGCTGACTAATATCACTTACTAGCAGATTTACTGAGCTACCTAATAATGTAAGTGTTCCTCCTAATAGAGTCGCAAAAGATAAGGGTAAAAGAACTTTGGAAGGTGAAATATTTCGTCGTTCACACCAGCCTTCAATCAAAGGCAAAAGAGAGGCCACAACTGGCGTATTAGGAACAATCCCAGATATTGGGGCTATTAAAAAAGTTATAAGTAAAATTAATTTTCGAGGGGTTTTAATATTTTCAGAGGAGATAAGCTCCCTTACTCTGTCTAACGCACCACTTTTAAATAAAGCAGATGAAACTGCAAATAAACCCATCAAAGTGATTAAAGATGGACTTCCAAATCCAGATAAGGCTTTTTCAGGGGTTAAAACTCCAGTAACAATAAATATTCCAACGCATAATAAACCAGTTAATTCAGGAGCTATAGTATTTCTTATAAATAAAATTAATGACAGAAATAAAACTAATACTGTTATTAGTGCATCTAAATTATTACTAAAAAAAGAAATCAGATTCATATTAAACTTATTTAACTCAATATACCTATAAACAATAGGCCACAAAAGTTTAAACTTGTTTATGGTTTTTTATTAATAAAGTTCTTTATAGTAGATTTTTTTTGAAATAACCAAGAAGCTGTAGATTTTAAGCTTTTACTAATACCAGGCATTTTTGAAGCATAAATCAATCTTCTTGCTTCAAATGCCAATTTACCCGATAAAGTTACACCTAAAGCAGAAATGGATGCTTCACCAATTCCTAAACTAATCATTTCACCATTGTCCTCGAAATCAAAAGGTAAAAGCTCTTTTTCTTGATAGAGTAGTTCGATATTTTTAGCAAGATGATTTCCTTCTTGCATTGCAACTTGAGCCGTCAAAGGTAAATCCTCCATGCCTTTAATAATTGAAATATCTCCAATAGCAAAAGAGTTTGCGCAATTATCTATCTGAAAATTTTCATTCACTAGAATTCTTCCGTCTTTTTGTGTGACTTCTTCGTCAATATAAGGGAGGTTAGGTTTGACCCCAGCAGTCCAAATCACAACATCTTGATCTAAGTCTTTAATCTCAGAACCATCCAAAATACAAATTTTTTGATCTGAAATTTCTTGAACAGTTGAATTTAAAAGAACATTTATTTTTCTTCTTTCTAAAGCTTTCTCCGCTTCTTCTCGATTAAAAATCTTATTTCGACCTAAAATTTCATTAGACCTTTCAACAATATTTATATCAAATTTATTTTTATATATATCATTAATCTTGCATGCGATCTCTACGCCAGAAGGACCAGCTCCAATTACAAATAAGTTTTTCTTTATTTTGTCATTCTGAAATTTTTGTAAAAACGACTTTAATTTTTTAAGGTCATTTAAATTATTAAAAAAATAACAATTTTCATCTACACCTTTCACTGAAAAATTACTAGATAATGATCCTGTACAAAGAATCAAACATTCATAACCAATATTTAAATCATCACTAAATTCGAGAATCTTTTCATCAAATCTAATTTTTGTTAAACAATTTCTTAGAAAAGTAATGCCTAAATTTGAAAATATATTTGAAAATTCAGGAGCAGTCTCCCACATTGATAATTCTTCACTTAAAACTTCATACATTAAAGGTTTAAATATAAACTTTGCTTCAGAATCAACGACTAGGATTGGCAAAGAAGGATTAAGTCTTTTTAAGTTTGAAGCAACTGTCATACCTCCAAAGCCTGCGCCAACTATTACTATTGGTTTTTTTATTGATTTCATGAAGGATATATTGTTAAACCTAAATGTATTATTAAATTAAACGAATAATATTCAAACTGAGCGAAATAACCTCTAATCCCTAACTACCTTTGATAATGATTGAGAAAACGCTAGAAAGTATTCAACTTAATTTAGAAAGGCATAATAAAAAATTAAAAAATATGACTCCGAAGGAAATAATATTATGGGGTTATGAAAACTTTGATAATCACTTTGCTATTACAACAAGCTTTGGGATACAATCATCAGTTATTTTACATATGGTGCATAAACACTCACTACAAAAAAAAATTAAGATTTTCTGGATAGATACAGGTTACTTACCCTCAGAGACTTATAAGTATGCAGAGAGACTAATTAATGAATTATCTTTAGAAATTGAGGTTTTACAAAGTGAACTATCTCCAGCAAGAATGGAATCCCTTTATGGAAAACTATGGGAAACTAATAAATCTAGTGATCTAGATAAATACCATGACATAAGAAAAATCAAACCTTTGGAAAATGCATTAGATAAACACGACATATTCTGCTGGGCTAGCGGTGTGAGATCAGAGCAAACGAATAATAGGAATAAAATGAATTTTGTTGACGTAATACGCAAAAGACTTTCTTTAAGGCCCTTACTTAACTGGAAAAACAAAGATGTTTTTTATTACATGAAAGAAAATCAATTACCATCACACCCACTTTTCTCAAAAGGTTATTCAACTGTTGGAGATTGGCATTCCAGTTCTCCTGAAAGTGTCGATAAAGAAGGCAGGACAACAAGATTTGGCGGCATGAAGCAAGAATGTGGAATTCATACTGAAAATTAAATTTTTCTGTCAGGACTATGATTGATGATATTAATTTCCTTTTAGTTGGCAATAGCAGGCTTCACTGGGCAGAAAATGTGCAAACTAAATATAAGTTTTTTCACACACAAAAAAATAACAATGTGCCTCAAAATATTAATTTAAATAATTTAATTTGGGCTTCAGTAGGGAAATTACCAGATTTGTCACTTAATCAAGAAAATAGAATCTCAACTCAAGATATTCAATTAAAAAACCTTCCAAATCATTTTGGGGTTGATAGAGCTCTTGGTTGTTTGGAAGCTTTAAAAAGAATTGAGAATCCATCCAAAAAAGAACTATTAATAGCAGATTTTGGTACAACTTTGTCTCTTACAAAGTTAACTGCACAAGGCTCTATTATCGGTGGGCAAATAACACCTGGTTTTCTTACACAGCTTAGATCTATGGAGAAATATACCAAGAATCTCAAAGTTCCTAAAAAGTATGATATCCCTGTTCAAGATTTTTTAATTAATACAGAAGATTCAATGTTAAAAGGAATATCTAACTCTCTAATGGGTGTGATTAATTTAGCTTTTAACCCTGCCCAAGATATTTTGATTATATGCGGAGGTGACTCTGAATTAATTGGTAGTCTATTAAAGCAAAAGAAAGAAGAAATTATTATCGCCCCGAATTTAGTTATGCAAGGTATGATCACACACTTCAATCTTTAGGATATTATCTTAATCCTAAATCTGAAATAATATGGTCTGCCATAATAGCAGCTTTAACCTTAAAATAAATTTTTTCAACTTTACCATCAACATCAATTAAAAAAGTATTTCTCATCATTCCCATATATTCTTTGCCCATAAATTTTTTAAGGCCATAACTATCATAATCAGAAGAGGTTTTATAAGGTTCAGGGTCAGTCAAGAGAACAAAAGGCAAGTCAAATTTTTCAATGAATTTCTGATGTGAAGCAGCGCTATCTTTACTAACTCCAAGAACTACAAAGTTATTTTCCTTAAGTAAATCCCAATTTTCTTTAAAATTACAAGCCTCTTTAGTACATCCTGGAGTATTATCTTTGGGATAAAAATATAGTATTATTCTTTTACCTTTAAAATCTTCTAAAGATACATCTTTTTCAAAAGAGTCTTTTAAATTAAATTCTGGTGCTTTATCACCAACCTTAAGAGCCATTGACATTACTAAATAACTATGAATATAAAATACCAAAAATCTGGCTTCATGAGATAAAAGGTGTACAAGATGTCGCAACACTGAAAGAACTTGAAATCGCAAATAAGCTTTCTAGACATCGAGCAAATATTTTTTTAGAAAGTAGGGCTTATATAAGACAATGCTTGGGGAATCTTTTCAATTTAAATCCCTTAGAGGTTCCCATCATTGCAAATCCAGGAGAACCTCCTGAATTACCAAAAGGGATGGGGCATTGTAGTTTTAGTCATTGCAATGATGCGATTATATTAGTTTGGCATGAAAAAAAAATTGGGATTGATATTGAAAGACTTGATAGAGATTTCAATTATGCAAAACTAGCAAAAAAATATTTCTTCAAATCAAATAGTTCAAATACTTCAAGCGAATCATATAAAAACTCCATCTTAAATCAATGGTGTGCAGTTGAGGCCGCTATAAAATGGGATCATGGCAAGTTAGCTGAAGACATAAAGGAATGGCAATATTCTGAAAATGACAAAATACTGTTTCATAAAAAGAAGAAACTGAATTTGAAATTTACCCAAATTAACCTATATAAATGGACTATCTCTTTAGCTTATAAAGATAGCTTTAACTTTATACCTAATATTGTTTGCAGCTCAAAAATAGTCTAACTTTTTTGTTTCTTACGTAAATCTTCATAATTATTTTTTTCCCATCCAGAGTCTTTTGGTTTCCAAAACTTCATTCCTTTTAAATCTGTTGGCAGATATTCTTGTTGCAACCAGTTTCCTTGATAATTATGCGGATTTAAGTAATTACTAGCATTATTTTTCAGATGATTGGGAACTAACGACACATTATTAGCCTTAATTGCTTCTACAGCTTTAAAAACTGATTTGGTACTATTACTCTTTGGAGAAATTGCTAAGTATAAAGAAGCTTGTGAAAGAAAAAGTAATCCTTCAGGGAAACCAACTCGATCAAAAGCATCACAACATGATTGAACAACAACTATTGCATTGGGATCTGCAAGACCTATATCCTCACAAGCAGAAATCAAAAGTCTTCTAAAAATAAAATTTGGATCTTCACCAGCTTCTACCATATTGGCAAGCCAATATAAAGTCGCATCTGGGTCTGAGCCCCTAATAGACTTTATGAATGCACTAATAACATCAAAATGATTTTGTCCATTTTTGTCATATACAATATTTTTCTTTTGGATTGAATCTTCAGCTATTGGGAGATCAATAACAACTAAGTTTTCTTTATTTTCCTTTGTAATACTAATACCTAACTCTAAAGCGTTTATGAGATTCCTCGCA
The DNA here is from genome assembly GCA_003208885.1 of Prochlorococcus sp. AG-679-K21. Classification (GTDB taxonomy): domain Bacteria; phylum Cyanobacteriota; class Cyanobacteriia; order PCC-6307; family Cyanobiaceae; genus Prochlorococcus_A. The sequence continues at coordinate 12,539 of QCUP01000021.1, forward strand.
TCGCCTCCAGAAAATTTTATTAAATGATTAATTGCCTCTTCTTTTATTTCAATAACTTTGGAATCTTGAAGGCACAAGTAATACTTTATTACTTTATCAATTATTTTCTTCAAATCATTTTTATTTAAAGGAAGTAATGAGAAAATACGAGATCTACTGATTAGAGCTTTATTTACGGCAAAGAAAGGGTTTTCTGTTGTAGCACCAATAAAAGTAATGGTGCCATTTTCAATTGAGGGCAACAAAGCATCTTGTTGAACTGAGGTAAATCTATGTACCTCATCAATAAATAAAATTGTTTTCCTATTAGAACTACGTAACCTTTCCTTTGCATTAGCAATCTCAGTTCTTAACTCCTTAATACTAGACAAGACAGCATTCAACTTTATTAATGAAGAACGAGTATTGGAAGATATAATCTCAATTAAAGTTGTTTTACCTACACCAGGTGGTCCAGAAAAAATAATATTTCCTACCTTATCACTCAAGATTGCATTTCTCAATAAAGAATTATGCCCTAAGATAGATTCTTGACCGAAAAATTCATCTAAATTTTTAGGTCTTAATTTATCCGCTAATGGCGCGTTACTTTCTATTCGATAAGTATTACTAAATAGGTTATCTGACTCCATGTTTTTAAAATCTAACTAATAAATCATTTTGAAAAATTATGTAATAACAGTAGGTTTTTCCATTTTAGTAAGTTTTGAAATATTTAATAAATGATCTAAACCATTAATTAAATCTTTTAGAGCTATTTGAGGATTTAAATCTAAATTATGTTGAGAACTTGCAAATTTTTCAAAATATAATCTTAAAGTTGAACCTTTTGTACCAGTACCTGATAAACGTATGATTACTCTGGAATTATCCTCAAGTATAATTCTTAATCCTTGATTTTTACTAATTGAATTATCTACTGGATCTAAATATGAAAAGTTATCTGCTTGTTTTACCAGATTTCCAGCAAACTTATTGTCTTTTAAACTTGGAAGCATAGAAGATAAACTATTGAATATTTGATTTGCAATAGCAGTAGGAATAGCCTCGTAATCATGCCTTGAATAATAATTTCTTCCGTATTGTTTCCAATGGTTTTTTATTAATTCACTAACTGAACAATTTTTCACAGCTAAAATTTGTAACCAATACAAAACTGCCCATAAGCCATCTTTTTCTCTGACATGATTACTTCCCGTTCCAAAACTTTCCTCTCCGCAAATGGTAATTAAATTAGAATCTAAAAGATTCCCAAAAAATTTCCATCCAGTTGGCGTTTCAAAACAAGGAATATTTAACGCACTTGCGACAAAGTCTACGGCTGAACTCGTAGGCATAGATCGTGCGACACCAGCAATACCATCTTTATATCCAGGTACACAATTTGAATTTGCAGTAATAACTGCCAGACTATCACTTGGATTTACAAAACATCCCTGACCTAAGATCATATTTCTATCACCATCACCATCACATGCAGCTCCAAAACTATAGGCTTTTTGAACTAATAACAAATCCGCCAATTTAGATGCATAAGTAAGATTTGGATCAGGATGTAAACCTCCAAAATCCTTTAGGGGTGCGCCATTCATGACACAAGCATCATCAAGACCCATTTTTTCAACAAAAATATTTTTTGCATATGGACCAGTAACTGCATTCATTGCATCAAAAACTAAAGAGAAATCATTTTTCAGAAAATCACTTATTTGATCTAAATCAAAAATATCCTCCATCAAATCTGAATAATCCTTTAATCCATCAATTATTTCTAATGTGGTTTCACCAAAAGAGAATACACCAAACTTATTTAAGTCTGGAATTGTAATATTACTAATTTTGTAACTCTTAAGTAATTGAGAACATTGGAATATTTGATTTGTAATTGACTCAGGAGCAGGTCCACCATTCGCAGTATTTAATTTCACCCCAAAATCCCCTTCAATACCACCAGGATTATGACTTGCTGAAAGAATAATTCCTCCAATAGCCCCCTCTTTTCTAATCAAATGAGATGTAGCAGGTGTAGATAATAAACCATTTTTTGGAACAATAACTTTTCCAACTTTATGAGCTACGCATATTTGGATAATCTTCTCAATTGCTTCGATATTCCAATATCTACCATCCCCACCAACAACCAAAGTTGACCCTCTCAAATTATTAAGTGATTTAAAAATTGCCTCTACAAATATTTCCAAGTAATGCTCTTCTTTAAACCTTAAAGTACTTTTTCTTAACCCAGAAGTACCTGGTTTCTGATCTAGAAAAGAATTTTTTATATTAATAACATTAACTTCAGTCATGATTCCTATAAAACTTAGAAAAATCTAACTAAATTAATGGGGCATTTCGGATGTTCTTAACATAGCGATAAACCATAAGGAAGAAATAACTAATGCGCTTAGAATTCCATAATTGACTCCAAACTTAGAAATAGTAATAGGGACTATTAAGGGGAAAGTTAGAGCTCCAAATAAAGGTGTAAAAGCAACAATTTTTTTTAGCATTACTATTTTTATTTATTTAAAACCATTCTGTCTCAGCATTATCTTTCTCATTTGTATCGTCAAGAGGAGTAACTCTATCAAATTTCATTGTAATGCTTTTTTCTTGGTCACCAGAGGCATCAATAGCTTTAATTTCGTATTTTTGAGAGCCATCCCTAAAAGGAACTTGAAGTCTAAAAGTACCGTCTGCAGCCAAAGGAACTTCTTCTTCACCAATAGTTAATTTGGCAGATGGATCTGTAGCCCCATAAACAATTAATTCAGAATCAGCTACTAACCAAAAAGATTTATTCTTAACTATTCCACTACCTGATTCATTTAAACCTGAAGACCATTGCCCTGAACCAGACTCGGTAAGATTTGAGTTTAAATTTTTTGAATTCATGTTTTCCATAAATTCTTCAGAACCTACTTTTCTACTTATAGGAAAACTTGTTGCTGCCTGGTATAAGCGCTCATGCAAACCATTAGTTTCTTGTACCTGTGGGTTTTGCATAACCGAGGGAGGCTCAGATGATGCAGGAGTGTCTAGGTTAAAAGGAACAAATTTATCTAAAATTTGCTCTGAAGGCTGAGTACCTGGCACATGGCTTACAGAAGAAAAAGCTAATGACATCCATTTAAAACCGTATTTGTAACCCAATTCAACCTTATAGTCCCTATCTGCTAGAGGAATAGGCAAATACCATTCGGTGCTGTAACTATCTACAGCTATTTCTCTTAAAGTGCCCTGATTTAGATATCCTTCACTAGTGACTGAGGCATCATACAAACGTAGACATAATTTATTAGCACCTAAAGACTGAGCTTTATCTCTATCACTTTCTGAGATTTGCCAAAAAACATATGCCCATTCTGGGTCTCTCGGCAAAAATACTAGTTTTGTGTTAACTTCTTCTCTTACTATTTGAGTTTTATTTTTAGAGTTTTTTGGTGAAGTATTTTTAGCTAAAATTTTATTATATGTTTGGTTAGCGTTTCTTTGATATTTATCAATGAGATCAATAAGTACAGCTTTTGTTTTTCTACTATATAAGGGGACAGATAATTTACTAGCTTCTTGTCGCAGTTGTCTGAGGGTTAGACTGAGTAAATATTCTTTATTCTTGATCCCATCAACCACTTTTAAATCTCCATAAATTGCATGGGATCAGTATGTTCTTTTTTTTTGCAGTTTGGGCGACATTAGAGGCAGTCGTCAGGATCTTCTGACTACTTTAAAGTTTTTAAATTTTACAACTTTCTTATAAGTAACTGGTATAAGTGTATTTTTAAGAAATCTAGAAATCTATAACCTGTAAATTAATTTTCTGTTTTTTTAAATTTTA
>QCUP01000022.1 GCA_003208885.1 Prochlorococcus sp. AG-679-K21
ACTCAACACTAAATTTAGGTGTCTTTATGACACTAGGTCATAAGCGGGCGATCCTCGGGCGATCATTTGCATAGCTATGCAACAGCTTGCTACATATGGATGCGATACTGAGACTCATGTTACCCCCTGTCATACCAACTAATAAGCTATAGCCTCACTTCGTTCTCATGGGTGCTGTCGCAATTTGCTGATCGAGTGCTTTGGGAGCACTAGGTCGCAGGTTCGAATCCTGTCGCCCCGATCAGTTATAGCAGTAAGTCTCAGCTAATACATAATTCATCTTAAAAATTAAAGTGCCCAAAAAGTGCCCAAAGTTTTTTACAAATTTTTTATTGTCTTAATATTTTGTTATTATTGACCCAAAAAATTATTTCTACTTTGAAAAAAAATATTAAAAATGAGGGATTTTCACTACTAGAACTAGTTGTTGTCATAGCTGTTTTAGCAATTTTATCTGCAGTAGCAATACCAGCATTTATTGGTGTAAGAAACAATGCCAAAGTTTCAGCGGCTAAAAATTCTTTAGTTACTATTTTAAAAGAATGCATAGCTGCAGAATCAAGCCTATTAAGGCCTCCAGTTTTTAACGATATAGCATCTTCAAATACAGGTAACTCTTATGGGGATAGAAAGGGTTTAAACTTTGGCTTTACATATGATACGGAACTTGATTCAAATACTCCAATCAGCGGGACGGAATCTTGTTATAGAATTTCAGCTAAATCGAACACTCAAGATGTAAATGGAACCCAAATTCCTATTCTTCCTCATTTTGAAATATTCTTAGATATGGCAGATAACTATAAGGTCAAGAAAAATTGTTCTGTCTCTTCTGCTAATACCGTTAATAATAATTACTGTGATACAAGCGCACCGGATGGAGCACAATGGTAAAAGTTTTTTAAATACATGTGCCACAAAAGTGCCCATAATTGCAGAATTATTCAAAATTCAAATACTATATAAGTACTAACTACATTGCTATCACTTGGGTCTAAAAAATCCAATTAGTTATGCGGGTGCTTTGGGAGCACTAGGTCGCAGGTTCGAATCCTGTCGCCCCGACTCTTAAAAACCAAGTCATACTATCGAGTCTCCCAACCCGCTTTTTTATTGCTTACTCTCTTAACTTGAGAAAGGAGCGCTAAAAGGAGCGCTAGATTGATATAGTTTGATCTAGTTTGTGCCTAGTTATAAATTTAATCAGTTCAAGTAAGTGTTTAATTTCATAAATTAATTCTCGTTTAACCAATCTAAAAATCTTTTATAAAAACTTGAGCCTTCTATGTAACCTAAATGCCCAAATCCTGCATGAGATAATTTCCCCCGAGAATCTTCGTATATTAAATATAAATAAAGGCCCACAGATTTAGGCTGTTCATATATATGTTTTATTTGAGAGGGAATTATTCCCGTTGATCCATCAACGATCATCCTGCCATCCTTAAATTCTACAAAGCACTTTTTCATATGCATTCCAAAGGATCCACAATTAAATTCAAATTCATTCTGTATTGATAATTGTTCAAATTTGTCCTTCTTTCGCATAATTCTCTCTTTATCAAAGTCTGCATTTCCTAGATCACCTGCCAAGGAAGGTAAAGCTATAGCCGCCAGAAATAGAATTAGTAATCGTTTCATTTAATCTAAATTTGTTTTAGCCAACTCTGGCTTTGCTCCTTTGGAAATCATCCTCATTGCATTTGCAAATCCATACCATTGTGATATTTGATTTTCTCTAAAGGAAAAAAGAGCCACTCCTTCTTCACCATTTTTCTTTACATATTCAACTACCACAGTGTTATTGAAAAACTTCACATTATTAGCCTTGCGATATCTTTCCCAATTTGCAAAAAGAGGATCTAATTTCGCAAGTCTTGTTATTGCCATAAAACTATCGTGTTTTTCACTATTTTTAATTTGTTCGTAATCAACTCTAAATTCATTATTTATAATTAATTGGCTCAAACCAAGTTCAATTTTACAATTTTCCCCTTTTTCAAAAGTTCCACAATACGCTTCCCATGTATTTCCAACCTTAGGAAAAGCATTCGACAATTGTTTTTGACTTAAATCTGCAGGTCCAAGATCAGCCTTAAGAGAAGTAGATATAGCGAGGGCTGCTAATAGTGAGAGTAGTAGGCGTCTCATTAGGTTTTTCAGTACTTATATCCAGTTAATTCAGATAACTCCTTTAATGTTCGTACTCCAATAATTATTTTTCCATTAATTTCCCAAGATGGAAATCCTTCTATTTTTTTATCAATACATAATTGTGTTTGACTATTTTTACCATCTCTAGCACACTCAACTACATTAAGTTCTTTATAAGCTTCCTTACCAAAAAGTTCACTTTGATCAAGGCAATTTGGGCACCAATATGCTGAATATTTGACTACTCCATTATCTTTAAGATACTTTGCAAGTTCGACAGATTCTTTTGTACTCTTTGAAGTAATTATTAGCTCTTTCGGACCTTTTAAATGCTCACCATTTACTGGAGTAGAAAAAGCAAGAGCAGTTAGTAGTGGGAGTAGTAAGCGTTTCATTTTCTTAGTTTATGCCTAAATATCTCTCGCAGTAATAGTTAGCTAACTCGCGATTATTATAATCTTTTATTTCCTTTAGATTAAGCTTCTTTATCGCTTCATCGCCTGTAATTTGAAAGCTTGAATTTAATTTTGCGCAGGTATCCTTCACTTTCGCTTCCTTATGAAAAGGGGTTCCTAAATAAAAAGCAAAAATAGATAGGAACAAACCAAAGGTTACGACTCTTCTATGATTTCTCCACCATTCATAAGAATTTAAGTTAAAAACTTTTTTTAATTCTTTTTTAGCCATAAAAAAAAGAGGGTTTTATCCCTCTAAGTTTAAATCGACTGTCAATCTCACTCTATGAGTAGACTTTGGCAACCATTGGACCAGCTTCTTCATCAGTAAATACAGGTGTCGTTTCCCAATTTAGAAATTCACCCCATTCAGCGGCATGTTGATATATTGCTTTTGGATCATCAGTCTTTAAAACTATCCAACCCTCTAAAGAACCAGGTGCGTGATATCTTCCAATCATCTCAACTCCAGGATAATCTCCCCCACCCCCAAGAAATTTTTCTGCACCTTTTTGATGATATCCGGCCTTAAAGGACCAATGCTGAACATAAAGCATTTTATTTATTTATTTTTATTGGCTTTCTATTACTAGCAAAAAAAATAATTCCTGAAAATATATTGTTAAATACTCCTTATTTTAGATCGACTTTCCTAAAAAAACATCCATCTCCGACCTAGTTAATACAGGGCACTATGTCGTATAGGGGAGCGCTAGGGGGAGCGCTAATCTTATATACAAACTAAATATAAGTATGTACTTAGCCAAAAATGCTGTCTCAAAGGGGTTCCACTAACTTAATTAAACTCTAGTTATAGCTTGATTTTATTGGTTATTCTCAAATGATCAAAGGAGTGCTTTGGGAGCACTAGGTCGCAGGTTAGAATCCTGTCGCCCCGATCAGTTATAGCAGTAAGTCTCAGCTAATAAATAATTCTCGCAAATAATTGCTTCACGAAAAACTCACGCAAATAAAAAATAATTTTCATAATTACTCCCAATTAAGATAAGAGGGTATTGTTCGATCAGTACTCTTTTCTCCTGTTTTCAAATTAATATTGATGTTGTAATAAGATACCGTTTGACCATTACCATCAGTTCTCGCCGCTGTAAGTATGTTTCCTGAGGATGGGCTAAAACACACCCCATCGTTACCTGAATCAGGAAATTCAAAATATTTATTATTAGGTGGAATAATATAGGTAGGATTTGTATCTCCTCCTGCATCTTTAATTAAACACTCTTTAAAAGCATTTAATAAAAATTGTTTTGCCACTTCAACAGCAGCTCTTTCTTGAACTCCAACAAATGCGGGTATAGCGACAGCGGAAAGTATTGCTAATACAGCTATGACAACAACTAGTTCAACCAGAGAAAATCCCTTATTATCCTTGTTTTTTAAGGCATATTCATTATCTAAAAATGATTTGTTATTTTTAGTTAAATAAAAAAAGTTCATGTATTGAAAATATCACTTTTTAATTTACGTGAAAACCTTAATTTTCTATATCATTTAAAAATGATATAGTTTCACGCAAAACTCACGCAAAATACCTTAATTAATTAATTACTAGGCAAAGACCAGTTAAGCAAATGGATTGAGAAAACTTGAGTCTTAAAAAATGGACTATTTTGCTGGTACTTTGGGAGCACTAGGTCGCAGGTTAGAATCCTGTCGCCCCGATCAGTCATATCAACGGATTAGAAATAATATAGCTTGTCTCATTTTGCGAATGGGGAGCTAGAGGGGGAGCTAGAGTACAACCAATGAGATCGTCACTTAATTATCTAGTGCCTTCTTCTTTTCTTGCTTTTTCCTTATTTTTTCGTAAGTATGCGTATATAGGCTTTAATTTGGGGTTGACGATTATGCAAATTCCAGACGAAATGTTGAAAGAAATTAGAGAAAGTGGATATGATCAAGAGCTTGTATATAACTACATAAGAGAGCTATTAGATAGCGAGAAAAGAAAATTTCCTAAAGAGAATAACAATCTAGAGCTTATAGACAATTACTTATTAGAAAAAGGGATACAAGAACCTGTTGCTGAGATACAGATGGCAGCAGAGGTTATAGACAATTACTTATTAGATAAAAGATTTATTAGAGAGCTAGAAGATACAGAATATGATGCTGCTTAATTAGCTTCTACATCAATAATTCTTTTACCTTCCAAAGCATTAATTCTTTCTTCCTGGAACTCAATAGCTTCATTAATTTATTTAATAGGTGCAAGCAGTAAGCGTTTTATTTACTAATTCCAATCTGGAAATCTCTCACCTCCTAACGTATCTGATCCGCAATCAAATGGTATTCTGGGGTATTTAACAATTTTAAATTGATCCAATACTAAAAATTAAACTCCAACCCTGAGAATTAATTTTCAATTTAAAATTACTTATATGTATTGAGTAAAAAAATATAAATCCCCAATAAAACTGCTATTACTACACATACACCAATTACTGTAGTTGGTTGATTATTCCAAAGCTCTTGAAAATATCCCATAATTAATAATTAAAGGATTGGATATGCTATCCATCCAAATAAGGTGTAGTTAATAATGACGGCCATGAAGCCTATCATTGCAAGCCTTCCATTTGTTCTTTCCGCAATAAACCAATAGCTATTTGGCCATTCAAATTTAGTCTTATTAGATATTTGATCTTCTGAAAGTGGAGTCTCTTCAGGAGTATTGTCCAGATCAATATAATATTTGCTATCAGGATAAAAGCTTTCGCTTCGAATATTGTCTTCTTTTTTTTCAATCATTTTTAGAAATCTGAATTTTATATATCTTAAAAAATAAAAATCCTAAATAGGTTAAAAACCATTTATTCACACGACCTTTTAATTCATGATTAAGGCACTTTGTTGTAACAGGGAGAGCTAAGGGGGAGCTAGGTGACGATCTCATGCTATTTTTTGCGATCGCAAAGCATGATTTTGAGACTCAAATACGTTCCAACACAATAGAAAAGCCTAGTTATAATCTATATTCTTATATTTTTCTCATTTTACATACAAGTGCTTTGGGAGCACTAGGTCGCAGGTTTAAATCCTGTGGCATCGACTCTAATAATCCAATTCATAGAAAACTTTCCCAGCCTGTCTTTTCTATTGGTCAAAATATGACCAACCTAATTGTTTTCAGATAGTGGTCAATTACAACTCCCTATAAAGTTAAGCAAAGGAAATAAATTCATGATTTAATAAATAAAAAGATTAAATGAAAAAAAGCTTCTCAAAAATATTAATCTCCATATTCTCTTTGATCACTTTACAAACTCCGCACGGTGTATTCGCAGAAAGTGATATTTTTGAGAAATGTAATAAATTAGATGATGCTATCGAATTTAGGGAATGCATAAGTAGTAATCAATCAATAAAGAAAGGTTCAACTATTTCTAATTTTGAGACAGCTTTGAAACTTTTTAAATCAGGTGATACTTCCTCTTCTTTAAAAGCTATAAATTTATATATTGATGATAACCCAGACTCTAAAGAGGCTTATCTAGTTAGAGGTATTATTTATGGCTGGGACTTATCTAATGTTGAGAAATCACAAAATGATTTTGATAAAGCCATAGAAATAGACGATAAATATTCTGTTGCCTATGCATTAAGAGCAGACAATTTATATTGGGAATTAGGTAACGCTACTCAAGCTAAAAAAGACATCGAGAAAGCAATAATATATGCTCCAAACAATCCTTACGTAAATAATGTAAGAGGACATATTTTTCTAGATATTGGATATACATTCTTTGAAAAAGAAAAGTTTGATCTAGCTATAAATTCTGCTAAAGAAGCCGTAATAAGTTTTAAAAATGTAGTCAATAATAATAATGATGAGAATGCAAATTTATTAATAAAAAGGTTATATCCTTTAGGTTTAACTTATGAAGCTCATACTTCTTTAGGAGATACAAAATTTGATTTACTTCATTTTGCTTATAAGGAAAATAAACAAAGGGGTGATGCAAAAAAAAGTCTTAACGAAGCAATAAATCATTATACAAATGCAATTACACTTGCCCCAACTCAAGAAGAGGCTGAAGAGTTAGAAATAGAAAGAGACTTTGATATGATTACCCCTGCCGAGATTTATTTATATAGAGGAAATGCCTATAGTTGGTCTTCAAAGGAATGGAAAAAAGCATGCAAAGATTGGAAAAATTCTAAAAAATTAGGAAACAAAGAAGCGCAGACAAATTACAGGCAATCGAAATGTTGAAGTAAAAAAATCTTTTAAGTTTGCTGAAAAGGGGTCAAATATTGGTCAAATCTTGCTTAAATTGTCACGACAATTCACGCAGAATTAAAAAAAAATACTAAAGCTTGAAAACCTAGTAGTGAAATAGATATGTTAAGTGCTTTAGAAGCACGTGGCCGTAGGTTTGAATACTCTCGCTCCGATCAGTTATAGCAGCAAGTATCCGATAATAAATTCAAGAAACTAATTATTGCTTCACATAAATCTCTCGCAAATAAAAAATAGTTTTCATGATTATTCCCAATTAAGATAAGAGGGTATTGTTCGATCAGTAGTCCTTTCTCCTGTTTTCAAAATTTTTTTCTTTTATATTCTTTCTTTTATTTATATTTTTCAATTAAATAAACGCTTTGTCCAACCTTTACTCTTCATACATTTTGTATACCCAATATCGTCATCAAAAAAAGTTTTACAATTATCTCTATTCTTCCTAAATTTCTCATTAGCAGTTGTCTTTTTAATTTTCAATTGAATTTGTTCTACTCGCTCCTCTCTGAGACGCATCTTCTCAGCTTCTTTTTGGAAATAAAAAACAGTCCCTAAAATAAGAGTAACCGCAATTGATGAAGTAGCTATAGCTGTAATATCTTCTGATTTCATAAAAAGATTTAACTCCTATTTTATAATTTTTTATATGAATTTAACTAAAGATAGCACTTCAATTGTTATTAGAGGATTTAACGAGGAAGGATAAAAACTTCTTTTTTTTATATGGATTAAAGTTTAATTGCTGAAAAGAAAATGACCCTTCTTATATCTTTGATTGATTAATAAAAAGGTTTCTAATAGCACTACTAGCTGCACTTGATTTAACTACTGCTGTTAATGCTTAACTTTGGATTGACATGGCACTAGATAAAGTCGAGAGTATTATTAATAAAGGAAACTTATCAAATCAAATATTCTTGAAATGAGACTGATATTTTATACGTTTATAATCGCTCAATTTTTAAATTCTATAAGTGTCTTTGCCGAAAAAGTTAGAAAAAATTCTTCTTCTTTAAATTCAATTAAGTGGGAAAAGGTACGAGAAAATAAGGATAAACCTTTAAAAAAGATTATTTGGAAATCTTATAATGACGATAAAAGTTATTTTGAAAATAAAAATTTAAAAAATAAATCAAAGAGGAATCTTGACAAAACTCAAATAAATCCTTCAACTTGGCGCAATCGTACCTTGCGGTTTTCATTTGAGGAAATTGATATGCCAGATGCCGGCGAACACATGGGTTTGTACAGTATAGGTGCTTACGATCAACTCAAACCTTGGCTTTACGGCGGTATCACTCTTTACGGTGCCGCGACTGGACGCCGTGGAGGGTTTTTTACTGGTGGCTATACCTTGGGAGTGGAACGTAATTTAACCGATAACTTAATTCTCGATGCCGGAGGCTACGTGGGTGCCGGTGGTGGTGGTGCCGCGGCGCAAGGAGGAGGGTTAATGATCCGCCCCCATATCGGTCTCAAATACGACTTTAGCTGGAGCGCACTGGGCCTGAAATATACTTACGTAGACTTCCCAAACGGAGACATTTCCAGCGATGCAATCGCGCTTTCGCTGGATATTCCTTTCAGTTCTCCGACACTCAATGGGGAAGATGATGGCCTGACTACGGGCGATTACTTCGGAGCCGACTGGAGCAATGTGAGCAACCACCGATCGCACCTAGCCGCTCGCGTTCGCGCCTATTCTCCTACTAGCAGAAGCAAAACTACCTCAGGTGGCTCGCTTAATGATTCGTTGGGGCTGGTCGGCGTAGACTACTCTTACTTTCTTGATGAAAATTGGTTTGCCACCTTTGAAACTGCCGGTGCCATATCAGGCGGCGTAGGAGGGTACGCCGAACTTTTAGCCGGAGTAGGCTATCGCCTGCCCCTAACCAATGACGATCGTCTGGCTCTACTCCCCGCTATAACCATCGGAGGAGCCGGTGGCGGGGCGGTTGAAACTGGGGGAGGATTTGTTTCCCGAGCAAATCTAGGATTGGAATACCGACTTTCTCCTGATCTCAGTCTAATTATGGACGGCGGTTATCTCACTGCCCCAGATGGCAATTTTGATACTACATATCTCGGCTTCAATTTTGCATACGTAATGGAAAACTTTGCTAAGGATCAAAAAGGAGCTCCCTTAACTGAAACAGACCTAATACAAACTAACAAATGGCGTTTTCGCCCAGTGCACCAATGGTATTTTGATGCGCAACGTAAGGGACGCTCTTCACGCGATATGCAACTTTTGGGAGGTAAAATCGACTGGATGGGAGGGAATTGGTGGTATCTTACAGGACAAGGATTAAGCGCGTATGCAGGAGGAGCCGGTGGCTATTCAGAGGGACACTGGGGGGTAGGCGTTCTTGGCCCGAAATGGAAGAACTGGCAACTCTATGGCGAAATGCTCCTAGGTGCCGGAGGGGGGGGGGAGGCGTTGATAGCGGTAGCGCCTTATTGTACAAACCTAGTATCGGGTTAGAATACAATTTAAATAAGGACTTTAGCCTTCAAACTGGCATAGGAAAAGTGATTTCTAAAAATGGGAATCTTGATGCCAATATCTTTGAGACTAGTTTAGTTTGGAGCTTTAGGACCTCAAAATAAAGCTTCCAATTTTGGAGTTTGTCACAAATTAAAGTTTGAAAAACAGAGCTAACCTAGGTCGAGTCATATTGGTAATAAATAACTTGTTTTACATATATTTTCAACAACAACTATTATTATCAACATTAGTTAATAGCTGGAGATATAAGATTACTTATTTCCGAAAGGCTTCTCCGTGTCTGAATTTTATAGCAAGAAATAGTTATACTTTCGACACTTTCTAAAAAATTAATCTATTTTTATTCAATAGATATAATAAAAATCCTTTTAAATTACTTTATATTTAAATAAATAAAATATTTTTAAAATTTAAATGATTAATTCTATTGATACTAAACATTTACCTATTAAAGACTTAATTATTTCTGGTTTAATAATTTTTATAATGTCTACCATAATTGCCAACATCTATAATCCATTATGGGCCTTCATTTATGCTTTTGGTAATGTTCTCACTCTTGTTTTCTTGAGCTGGCTTTATCAAGATTCATGGAATATTAATCAGTAAAAATTAATAAATGAGATTTTTGCACCATAAGATTAAAATTTATTCAGTGATAAAAATAATTCAACACTAGTAGAAAAAATTTTTTAAAATTTAAGAAACTTTAAAAACATTGAGTAATTCAGATTTTGATGAAAATGGTGTAGACAGTTCTGGAATACATTGGCTTCAATATGCTGCTTTTGCTTTTTCAGCTTTTGCTATCTTCACAACTTGGGCTTTCTTTTTTGATTATAAATTTCATAATTTCATAATAAATATTCTCAGAGTTATAAATTGCAGTGGCTTCAACTGTAACGGTGTCTAATAAAATTTATATGGCTAATCCGGACCAAAAAACCATATTAATTGAGCAAGCATCTAAAGATCTCATAGAAATCTGTAAAAAATTTCAAGATGATTCAGGATCATCAAATTCTGAAGTTAAAGCTCTTTTAAAAGAAATATCAATTTTATGGAATACTGAAGAAAAAAGTAAATTCAGGTTTAGGTAAAAAACAATTAATACCCATTGAACTCTTAAATAAAAAAATTTACTATTTTTGTACTTTTATATTTGACCCATATTTAATCTTTACTAAATAAGAGGCTAACATAGATAGCAACAAAAAAAATAATAAACTTTCTAAAGTAGATTGCGGCATAACGATGAATTAGTAAGAAAAATTACTATATATCTATAAAAACAAACTTTATAAAAAAATCAAACAGGAATGTTTTTTTTTGCTAAATATTTCTCTGATCTCCTTAATGCTCTAATAGCGCCTTTAAAATCTCCTTTATTATATTTTTCATCACTTTTTTGTTCTAATAATTTAACAATCTTATTTATTTTTGATTCATCAATTCTCAATTTATGATCGTTTATTAGGTCAAATTTGGATTTATACAATAAGGATAATTCTTCTATGAATTTTTTTAAAATTTCTTCATCACCAAAGTTAGAATTCAAGAGGCATCTTACTTCCCTTTTGTCTTCAATTGCCCCTTTAAAATTTCCTTCCCTAAATTTTCTTTCGCTAGACCTTGTCTGATTAACAATATTTTCAATATATATTTGATTTGGATTAGGCATTCTTTAGACTTTTGAATCAGCTAATAATAAATTTACCAAATAAAACTGTAAATTTCTGCAATCATCAATATCATTATTTTTTAAGCCATTACAAGCCCTTTCTTAAGAAGTAATTCATATACTTTAACGCTTTTTGTTTTACCTATTTTAGTAGGATTATGAATATCTAAAATATCAGCAAGGCACATTATTCAAGAAGTTCCTTTTCTTAACTTAAGACCTTTACAAATATGATAAGGTGCAGACTTGAAACAACCAAAATCTGTGGATATATTCATATTCATAATCTGAGTTTCAAGCTCTAAGTTTAAAAGTTCTATTTCCTGATTAGAAAGAGTTGTTCCAAAAGAATAGGATTCAATTAATAATTGATAATTCATAAATAAACTCACCCCAAAAGCTAAATCATTAGAAAAATTTATATTGCTAACAAACCCAACGAGTTATTTTTGTACTTTCATAAATATGCCCAGAAGCTTCAACTGTTTGTTTTGTATGGGGATTTATAAAAATATCATATAAAACATTTTTGGGACCTTGAAACATTACTGTTGCTCTTAATGGGTCATCTAAAGATTGTCCAATATAAAAAGTTTTCACGCCCATTTCATTAAACATTGATTGCTGTTCAGGTGCATTCATATGGGCTTTATATTCTTCAAAAGTATTACTAAGTTTAAAATCTAGAACTGTAGTTTCAATAGCCATAAAATTAATGAATTTATTTTCTACAATTTTAGAACTTATTTCAACATAAACTTAACTTAAGAATCATATTTTAAAAAAGGTCAATTGTTAGGAAAATAATTAATTATTTAAAAATAAATTTTTATTCAAAATATCTATTAATTATTTTTTATTTGGTTAATTCTTTATAGAACAGTAAATTACTTAAAAGCCATATCGATTAAAATCAATATAAAATATAAAAAATGTTCATCATTCAGGCAATTAAAACATAATCAAGAATAAAGGCCAAAACTAATGACACGTAAATCTGAATCATTAAAAGTTAAAGAAACTAAAAATTTTACTGAGTTTTCACAATTAGCAGATTTTTCTTTAATGAATTCTCTCAACCCTGATCCTCAGTCGACAAAAGATGGAAATGATCACAGGGCTAGGTCGGTTTATTCAGGTCATTATGTTCCCGTCACTCCAACACCAATTCCAGAACCGATTTATATCTCGCACAGCAAAACATTATTTGAAGAATTAGGATTGAGTTCTGATCTTACAAAAGATAAAAAGTTTTGTCGTTTTTTTTCAGGTGATATCAAAGTTGCAGAGTATCCCATGAGTCCCTTTGGATGGGCGACGGGGTATGCATTATCTATATATGGCACTGAATATACACAACAATGTCCCTTTGGGACAGGCAATGGCTATGGAGATGGTCGGGCAATTTCTGTATTCGAAGGTTTATTTAATGGAAAAAGAATGGAGATGCAACTTAAAGGGGGGGGGGGGGCAACGCCTTATTGTCGTGGTGCAGATGGCCGCGCTGTACTACGATCAAGTGTTCGTGAATTTCTTGCACAGGAGTTAATGCATGCATTAGGAATTCCTACTTCAAGATCTTTAACTCTTTATGTCTCAAATACGGAAATAGTTAGAAGACCATGGTATACAGAGGGTTCTAGGTATTTTGAGCCTGATATTATGGTTGATAATCATGCCGCAATTACTACACGTGTCGCGCCATCATTTTTGCGTGTAGGTCAGCTCGAACTCTTTGCTCGCAGAGTTCGAAGCAATTCACATGATAACGCTTTTAATGAGCTTAAAATTATTGTGCAACATCTTATAGATAGGAACTATAGAGATGACATTGATCCTAGTCATTCATTTAATGAGAAGCTAATTAAATTGGCTTATTTATATCGAGAAAGACTTATATCACTTGTAGCTAACTGGATGCGAGTCGGTTACTGCCAAGGTAATTTTAATAGCGATAATTGTGCTGCTGGAGGTTTTACTCTTGACTACGGTCCTTTTGGTTTTTGTGAACTATTTGATCCAAGATTTCAGCCTTGGACTGGAGGTGGAGAGCATTTTTCATTTTTCAATCAGCCTTTTGCTGCCGAAATCAATTTTAAGATGTTTTGTTCATCTCTTGTACCATTACTTTTAGAAAATAAAGAAGAAATAGATAAATTAGAGACAATTAAAAATGATTTTTCTAAATTGATGAGTAAAGAAATGCAATTAATGTGGGCAAAAAAGCTTGGTCTTGAAAAATACGACGAAACTCTTACCAACGAGCTTTTCAACCTTATGGTTAATTCTAAGGCTGACTTCACTATTTTCTTTAGAAAGCTTTCTCATATTCCTAACAATATATCTTTTTTAAAAGAGAGTTTTTATTTACCCACAACCGAAGAACTTGATAAAAAGTGGTTAATTTGGTTAAAAAAATGGCAGGACTGTATCAAGAAAGAAGGTGATTTTAAAGAAATCTCCAAATCAATGAAACAAGTAAATCCTAAGTACACTTGGCGTGAATGGATGATAGTTCCTGCCTATGAAGAAGCTGAAGAGGGTAAGTACACCAAAATTAAAGAGTTACAAGCTATCTTCAAAAATCCTTATAAAGAGCAGTCTCTGGAAACAGAACAAAAATACAATCGCTTAAGGCCAAAAGAATTCTTTCATAAAGGAGGAATATCACACTACAGCTGTTCTTCTTAAAAGCTTAATTTATTTTTTATATAGTTTTTCTAACTGCTTAATTTCTTCATTTAACTCTCTGCTTCTATCATTTAATTTATTATTATTTTTAATTAATGGAATTATCCACCAAGCCTGTAGACCAATAAAGACCAAAATTAAAAGTATTAAATCAGGAGTTCCAGGAGACATTAAGATCGGTTATGTTTTTTCAATTGATAATAGCAATACATTATTACGTTTAACTATTAAAAATTAACTAGACAAATCTAGGCCGCTTCTAAGTCAATACGAAGTTCCCTTCCCTTATATATAATTGCTTCTTTGAAATTAATTAGTTTTCTTATTCGTTCTTGCTTTTCCTTATCAGATATGTAAACATCCTCAATAACCTCTTGTATTGCTAAAGTAACTTTCTGAAGTTGAAACTCTAAGTCCTCTCTATAGTTCATTGTTAATATAAATATTTTTTTAATTAAAATAGAAAATTTTAAATAGTAAATAAGTACTTAACCCATTAAAACTGTTGACATCAAGACAAACAAATATATAACTAATAGTATAAAAGTACTATCTAATAATGACATTTAGAGGGAGTGACGTTTGGTCTAATTTTTCTTATGGCAGCAGAATTGATACGCCTAATGGTTGCCTTCTTAACGCTGAGGGGAGCAGGCTAATTTTCTTTGAAAGATGCAAAAAGTCCCCTAGGAACAATATCAAAGTCTTTACGCATACTTTTTATACAAATCACCAAGGAGAGCCTGCAGGTTTTAAATCTACTAACAAGATCCAATTAGAAGAGGCCTGGAAAAAATGGAATGAATTACAAGAACTTGGCTGGACAGCAGTATCGCACGATTTTGGTTAGCCAGAATGAATTCATAAACAGATAAACTAAATTTTTTGAAGAAAATTAATTACCTTGATCCATCAGGAAAGCATAAAAGTAAAAGCTTTATCGAGCAAAATTTAATTACTTAGAGAGAAATGACTTAAAATATATCTTAAAAGTTTGCAAATATTAAAAGAAATGTTCCAATAAAACTTATCTTATCTCATAGATGTATCGAATCTGTAACAGTTTTCAAGCAAATTTACCCGATTAGTCTTTTTACTTTACAATAATTAATGTTTATGTTACTTTTATTAACAATTACATAATAAGCAATGGCTAATTCACAAGTAACAACAGAATCAGGCGGAAGACAAAACATGTTTCCATCAGAAACTCGTCCTTACATAGATGAATCTGTTTCTTATGACGGTTACCCTCAAAATGCAGAAAAAGTTAACGGTCGTTGGGCGATGATTGGTTTTGTTGCTTTGCTTGGTGCATATGTAACAACAGGTCAAATCATTCCTGGGATTTTCTAAAAGTGGAACCAATTTCTTCTGAACTTTATGAAAAGCTAGTTAGAGCCTATAAGTCCAATAGGTAAATCCTTTTTTTAATTTAAGTTAAAGAAGTTAATAAGAAAAGAGATCGTTTTTTAGCTTAAAACGATCTCTTTTTACCTAATTCTCACAAGATAAATTTCAAGTAAGCTCTTAAAGCATAATTTATTTTAATTAAGATTAAATCCTTAAATATACTTATTTATTTCTATCTTTTTAATCCACCTCTCTTAATCCATAGAAACCAAGTCACCCAAATAGGAGGAAGAAACTTAATTAAAGATCCAATCTTATATATATAAAAAGGATCACTGTCGACAATAAATAAATTCACCACTATTGAAGATAATGATATCCAAATCACAATAATAAAAATATTTGCTCCCAATAAAGCGAACTTATTTTGCTTAAATATTTTTGGCATACAATAAAAAGATATAATCCCAATATTAAATCAACTTATAATATAAAAGAATTGTTTTTCAGAAAAACTTCAAATTTAAAATCCATAACCAAATAAAAAAAATACTAAATTTTACCCCCCCTCCTAATAGAATTCCAAAAAGGTAAGGTGGAAAAAAGAATATTATCAGAATCGAAAGTAAACTCAAAAGAGCAAAAGAGCATCTAAGAAAAATATTCTTTCTTCTATTTCTTCTTAATTGTTTTAGGAACTCCCACTCCCATTCGATTAACTTGAAAAATTTTTCAGACAATAAAAATAAATATTTCATAACTTCATATTTTATTTATATTTGACTCCTTAAATACAATTTTTCTAGAAAGTCGATTCAAACCAGACCAAGTTGAATATCTTTTCTGAGCTGCTTTTATAATTTCCTGCCTTCCTTTTGATGTTAATTTATATCTTTTTAATAATTTCCTTAGAGCTATTGAATTTATAGAAATAAAAGTATTCACTAATCATTCCTCTATTTAAACTGTATACATTTTATTTCTAATGTTAACAAAAAACTTTATTACCTTCTTTAGAAAAATAATAAATTCTATCCTCTGAACTAACAAAAAAAGTCAATCCTTTATATTGAGATCTGCCAAATTTCATTAATCTATTTTTATGTAAATCCCAATTCTTTGTATTTATATCCGGATCA
>QCUP01000023.1 GCA_003208885.1 Prochlorococcus sp. AG-679-K21
CATCTTGGGTTCTTCAAGCTTAGAAATTTCAATTTCTTCTAAATCAGGAAAAATATTGACTATATAAGAAGGTTTTATAAGGATAAACAAATTATCAATTGTTAAACAAAGCAAACTTTTAATTTTTTTTGATTCATATATTTTTTTACAAATTAAAGCTGGAACAACTTTTCTATTTATTTGAGGGGCTTTTATGGAAATTAAACTTCCATCTTTAACAAAGGCAAGTGCACTAATTATTTCTTCTGATAATTTTTCAGCTGCTTGTTTTTCTAATATCCTCAACAATCTTCTTTCTTCTTTTAAACGACTTTTCAACTTTTCGTATGAATCGAAATCTTGCCATGAAATATTGGAAGTTATTTTTTTTAGTTCTTTTAAATCTCTTTCTAAATTATCAAGAATAGCCGTCTCTTCTGAAGATTCTCCTAAATATAAAAAGCTCCCAAAACTTCTTTTTATTAACTCTCGAGATTTATCTAAACTATAATTTTGCAAAAGATTAAGAACCATTCCATAGCTTGGTGTGAACTGACTAACTAGTGGATTTGGTTCACTAATAGCCAAGGTACTAGCTTCTTTTGCTCCCTCAAATCTAGTTTGTAAGGTTACAACATATCCCTGCAAATCCTTTCCTCTTCTTCCAGCTCTTCCTGACATCTGCAAGAATTCACTATTAAATAATAATCTATGTCCTTCATCAGTTCTTTTTGATAATGTTGAAATTACTGTTGTTCTTGCAGGCATATTAATACCCGCAGCTAAAGTTTCAGTTGCAAAAACAACTTTTATCAATCCTTGCTGAAATAGTTCCTCTACTAATTCTTTCCATGCTGGAAGCAAACCAGCATGATGTGAAGCTATACCTCGTTTAAGAGCTTCACAATGAAATTTATCTTTTATACCCTCTTCGTTATTTTTTAGATAAACATCTAATCTTTGAGATATCAAATTTGCTTCTGAATAACTTACTAAAGACAAATCTTTTATATATTCAACAGCTTTGTCACAACCTCTTCTACTAAAAATAAAATAGATAGCTGGCAACATATTTCTCTCTGCAAGTTTAGAGACTACAAAGGCAATCGGAGGAGCCTTTGGTTGCATTATTCTTCCTACTTTACCTTTCTTTTTTTGCCCTTTTGGTGCTCTCCAAATCTTACA
Source organism: Prochlorococcus sp. AG-679-K21 (assembly GCA_003208885.1). Lineage (GTDB taxonomy): Bacteria > Cyanobacteriota > Cyanobacteriia > PCC-6307 > Cyanobiaceae > Prochlorococcus_A. The sequence goes on from QCUP01000023.1 coordinate 1,165, forward strand.
ATTTGGATGAATCCCATTACCCTTATTATTCAAAAGAGGATGAAGTCCCTTGGCACTACAGAAAATAAAATCTAATGGAACTGGTCTTATATTACTGTTAACAAGTACTGTAGGACCATGAACTTTTTCTATCCAATTTTGAAGTTGGTCTGCATTAGAGATAGTTGCTGATAAAGCTATTATCTGTGCTCTACTTGGACAATGAATTATTGTTTCTTCCCAAACGGTCCCCCTTTGAGGATCGTTCATATAATGACATTCATCAAGAATTACAGATTCCAGATTTACCAATGGGTCATCAAATTCTTCAAATTCTCCATAGAGCATATTCCTAAAGATCTCAGTAGTCATTACTAAGATTGGCGCATCTCTATTGATACTAATATCTCCAGTTAAGAGACCTACTTTCTTCTCTCCAAATTGATTAATAAAATCTCTAAACTTTTGATTTGATAAAGCTTTTAAAGGGGTTGTATAAAAAACTCTACTTTCATGGGATAAGCCTCTATAAATAGCAAATTCACCGATTAATGTTTTACCTGAGCCAGTTGGAGCAGTTAAAACGACAGAATTTCCACTATTAATAGCTTTTATTGCCTCTATTTGAAAGGGATCTAGTGGGAATGGGAAATATTCCTCTAAATTAAGCAATAATTGTGATTGAAGAGGGGAGGAGTTAACTTCTTAAGATATGATCTATATAGATATTAATAAACAATAGCCACCTTGCACACTTTAATAGTAAATCTAGATCATTTTATAAAAAATATTTAGTTGAAATTAATTACAAATGAATAGAGTAAAAATCCCAAAAAATAGACTTCGTAAATTAAAAACATTCACATTAGGTCAAAAGCCATATGAACTTCAAGGTGTAAATCCAAAGAAAGTTAAAACTAACTTTATTGACTTATGTAGTAATGATTATTTTGGATTAAGTAGAGATAATGATGTAATAAAAGCCTCTTATGAAATAAGCTTATCTGAAGGTCTTGGTTCAGGAAGTTCGAGATTCATAACGGGCTCAAGACCAATACATAAACTATTAGAGACACAACTTGCAGAATGGCTTGATCAGGAAAAAGTGCTTTTATTTCCTAGCGGTTTCCAAGCTAATATTGCTGCCGTACAAGCTTTAGCTAACAGAAATAGTATTGTAATTGCAGATAAATTTATTCATAATTCTTTATTAGTTGGAGTAAAAGCTGCCGGATCAAAACTAGTAAGATTCGCACATAATGATTTAAAAGACTTAGAAAATAAAATTCTTAAATTCAATTCATCGCAAAAGTCCATTCTTATAATTGTTGAATCCCTGTACAGTATGGAAGGTTCAATTGCTCCTCTCAAAGAAATTGCTGGAATTTGTAAAAAGTATAATGTTGAATTATTAGTCGACGAAGCTCATGCTATTGGGATTTTAGGGACTGAAGGGAAAGGTTTAAGTTTTGATTTATCTGATGAAATAACTATGCTTACTGGAACCTTTGGCAAATCGTTTGGTAGCGGTGGGGCTTTCATAGCTTGTAACTCAAAAATTGGTGAACACCTTATTCAAACGAGTGGGGCTTTTAGATATACAACTGCTCTTTCCCCAGCTTTATCTGCAGGTGCACTTAAATCGCTCCAAAAAATCAAAGCCAATCACGAATGGGGTATTAATTTATTGATCTCTTCTAAAAAATGGAAAAAAGAAATTCTTCGAAATTTAAGTTACCCAGTTAAGGGAGAATCTCAAATCTTATCTATAATCGTCGGACAAGAAGAAAAGGCAATCCTTCTGCAAAAACATCTTGAAAAAAACGGTTTTTTAGCTATTGCTATTAGACCACCTACTGTTCCTGTGAACGAATCAAGAATAAGGCTAACAATTAGAAGAGATTTAAATCTAGACATACTTAATAATTTTATTTCTATTTTAAAAACCTTCAAATGAAACAAGTTATTACTCAGCATGGTTGGGGGTTAGATCAAAGTTTCTGGGATAATTATAAAATTGAATTTCAAAGTAATGGATGGCATTGGCAAGATAATGAAAGAGGGTATTTTTCAAAAAATATCAATCAAGCAAAATGGATACAAAACAATTTGAATGATCAAATCAAGATGATTTTATGTCACTCTTTAGGTTTCCATTTAATTCAAGAAAATCTTTTAGATGAAGCATCCCATGTTGTTTTTATAAATTCATTTAATAACTTTCTTCCTTCAAGCAAAAAAAGAAAGTTAATTTACAGATCTCTTAAGAAAATGGAAAGAAAAATAATGTTATTTGAAGCAGAGGTTTTGTTAAAAGAATTTATACGTAGATCTTTTTTGCCCAATAATATGAGCATTAATTTCCAAACTATGTTTTATAAAAACTTAGAGAATATAAATAATAATCTTCTATTAAGTGACCTTAAAAAACTTTATACAGATAAAAATTCTTTAAAGTCTTTTAAGAAAAATTGCGATGTCATCATTATAAATTCTAAAAATGATTTAATTCTTGACCAAGATTCAAGTGATGACTTTATTGAATTATTAAAAAAAACATTAACTAAAAAGCCAACTTTAATTGAATTAGATAATCAAGGGCATTGTCTGACCAATTTAAATTTTTACCAAATGATCAAAAGAAATCTAGAAAATAAATATGAAAAATAAAATCTGGAATGAAACAGTTAAAAATAACTTTAATAATGCTTCAGCAAATTATTTAAGTTATTCAAATATTCAAAAGCATTTTGCCGATAAGATTGTTTATTTCTTAAAAGATCTAAATATTCAAAAAGGTGAATGGATAGATCTTGGCTCAGGAACTGGCTTATTAGCTGATGAAATAGAAAAAGAATTTTCTACAAAAAATATTAGCCGAATTGATTTCAGCAAAAAAATGCTTCTTCAAAATAAGGAATCTAGTAAAAAGATTTTATGGGATTTAAATAATGGTTTACCTCCATCAATTAGAAACTGTTCTCTAATGACATCTAACTTTTGTATACACTGGTTAGACAATCCCGAAAAAATAATAAGAGATTGGTTTAACAAATTAAGATCTGGTGGTTATTTAATAATTTCATATCCCACAATAAATTCATTTCCGGAATGGAAGCAAACTTGCTTAGAAACTAATATTGAATATAGTGGCCTAACTTTCCCTGTTTCAAAAACTATAGTCAAAAGTTTCAACTCTGACGAAATATTCTTCTCAAATAAATATTTATATAGAGAAAACTTTCCAGATGTTTATAAACTTTTCAGAAGCATAGTAAACGTGGGGGCTCAATCAACCAAGTGTGAACGTAAAAAAGTATGTGAATTAAAAGCAATACAAAAGTTTTGGCCTAAGACGGCAACTAATTCAGTTAACCTTACATGGGAAATTAATATTGAAATATTAAAAAAATCATGAGCGCTATAAAGAATAAATCCCAATTTGTTATTTGTGGGACAGATACTGATATCGGAAAGACATTAATTAGTTCTTTTTTTGTAAGAGGATTAAATTCTTTTTACTGGAAGCCTATTCAAAGTGGCATTGAGTCAGAGACTGATAGTCAAGCTGTTGCACGACTTGCAAAAGTGAACAAAGCGAAAATAATCAGTGAAGCTTATATCTTTAGAGAACCTGTTTCGCCTCATTGGGCGTCAGAAATAGATCAAAAAGTTATAAACTTTCAGCTATTAAATTTACCAAATATCGATGGGTCATTAATTGTAGAAACAGCGGGGGGCTTAATGGTCCCAATTACAAGAAATTATTTGCAAATAGATCAAATCAAGAAATGGGATATCCCTGTAATCCTTGTATGCAAGAGCGGCCTTGGGACTCTTAATCATACTCTTCTTAGTATTGAGGCATTAAGAAAAAGAAATATTAAAATTCTAGGTTTAGTTATAAACGGAAAAAAACACTTAGATAATCCAAAAACATTAACTGAATTTAGTAGTCTTCCTATTATTGCTGAATTTCCGTATATCCAGAAAATTGACTCTAATAATTTAGATATACTTTGGGAAGAACTCAATATTAAAAATAAATTGATCACCTTATTAAATCAAAAAAAATAATAAATGAAATCTCCAGTTTTAAAAAATCCTAATGAAGATTGGCATCCTAATATATGGCCGCCTTTTACTCAGATTATAAATAGCAAGCCTCAATTAGAAGTTACTCATGGAAAAAATGCTTTAATTTATACTAAAAATCCAAAACAAGAACTCATTGATGGAATAAGTAGTTGGTGGGTAACTCTACATGGTCATAGTAACGATTACATAGCAGATGCCATTTATCATCAAGCCAAGACTCTAGAGCAAGTCATATTCGCCGACTTCTTACATCCACAGGCTCAAATATTATCAGAGAGACTCAGTGGCTTAACAAAATTAGAAAGACTATTTTTTTTCTGATAATGGATCTACAGCTGTAGAAGTAGCATTAAAAATTGCCTATCAATCTTGGCAAAATCAAGGTGAAACAAGAAACCAAATAATTGCTTTTGATGGTGCCTATCATGGTGATACATTTGGAGCAATGGCTTTAGGGGAACGAAATATTTTCAATGAGAATTTTGATAATCTAATGTTCCCTGTAAAAAGGGCCCCATGGCCTTCAACTTGGATAAATGATGAAGAGGTTGAAATAAAAGAGAATAAAGCGATTAAAATATTAACTAAACTTCTTAAAAAACCCACTGTAGCTGTCATTCTTGAACCATTAGTACAGGGTGCGGGAGGAATGAATATGGTTAGGCCTGAATTTATCAGACAAGTTTCAGAAATAGTAAAAAATAATAATTCTTTATTAATAGCTGATGAAGTATTAACTGGATTTGGGCGATGTGGAAGTCTCTTTGCATTTCAAAAGGCAAATATAATTCCTGATCTAATTTCTATTTCAAAGGGTTTAACAGGAGGATTCCTACCTATGGGAATTACATTAGCTAAAGAGACAATTTTCCAATCTTTTATTAGCGATTCTCCTAAAAAAACTTTTTGGCATGGTCATAGCTTCACTGCAAATCCTTTAGGATGTGCGGCAGCCAATGCGAGCCTTGACTTATTAGAAAAAGATCCAATTAAATATCTTTCTTTTGAGGAAAAGCACCTTTCCCATCTAAAGAAAATTAAAGAGTTACCATTAGTAAAAAACATAAGAGTCACAGGTACTATTGCCGCATTTGATATTGAAATTGGTAAAAATAAAGGTTATCTAAACAATATTGGCAAAAGGATTAAAGCCTTATCAATTAAAAAAGGTTTATTTATTAGACCTCTTGGTAATGTTATCTATCTATTACCCCCTCTTTGTATTACAGACAATCAATTAGAAAAAAGTTACAGAATTATTTATGAAATTTTAAGTGATCTTTAAAAACAAAATTAAGGTCCTTGTAAAATAGCATTTTCTATATCTTCTCTATTTATACAATAAGAAAATAGTCTTTTAGTTAATTTACCTTCCCTCTCCCAGACAACACTTAAATCTTCTTGTTCAAAAATAATAGTTGCATTCCAATTAGAAAGTAACAAATACCATTTAGACGGATTATCAATATCTTTAGTTGCACCTAAATCTTTTAACCATAATTCTAATGATTGAAGTGAATGTTGATTAATTGGGGTATCAGATGGAATCACAGAATTTCTTTAATTTATTATCTCAAAAGCCAAGATGGGATTGACTCTATTTCTTTGCCAGTAAAAGAAGCTATTAAGATAGCCAAAAATAAACTTATCAAAATAATGATAATCAACAAAAATAATGAGAACATTTCTCCATTTGAAAATGGTCTTCTATTACCCACTAACTGTTGATTATTAGCATCCATCACTAAAGTATTTAAATTATTTTTATTTGGTTTTTCAGAATTTACACGTAATTTTTCATCATAAATTCTCCTCAAATTAGAATTATTTAAGTTTTCATATGCCTCTAATACTTTTTGAAATTTATTTTTTGCATCTTCTAATTCTAAGGAAGTTGTATCAGGATGTAATTCTATTGAGAGTTTACAAAAAGCTTTTCTTAATTCGTGATTTGAGGCATTTTCATTAACACCTAAAATCTTATAATAAGTTATCTCGCCTTTCAAAAACATTTATTTATAAGTAAGAATATTCTAATCAATTTTGATAAATTTGAATATTTTTAATTATCACGAATAAAACACTTTTAAAAACTAAATGACAAAAAAAAGTATCCCTAACGAACTTCTTAAATTAGTAACTGAAGAGGAAATAATGATGTTTCAAGAATTACAGATAAAAATTAAAGAACTTAATTGTAAAACTAACTTAACTAGATTAATTGAAGGAGATGATTACTGGATTTCTCAAGTCTACGACAGTCTTTGGACATTTAAAGAAAATTCAAATAAAAATTTTGATAATAAAAAATTTATTGATATTGGATCAGGTTGTGGTTTCCCAGGATTTGCCTATGCGATAACACATCCTAATTCAGAAATATATTTAGTGGATTCTTCTAAAAAAAAAACAGATTCACTAAAAGAAATTATCAAAAGAATCAATTTCAAAAACAATATATTTGTAATAAATGATCGTATTGAAAAGCTTGGCTGTCAATCTTCATTTAAAAATAGCTTTAATATTGCAACAGTAAGAGCAGTTAGTAATCCTTCAACAGTTTCAGAATATATATTACCTATGTTGAAATCGAATGGATTAGGTATTTTATATTGTGGGAAGTGGACCAGTGAAGATAATCAAAATTTAGCAAATACTTTAAAGGTATTAAAAGGAAAAATCTTAGAAATTAAAAGTAATTTTCTTCCAAGAGGAAAAGGTATCCGTAATACTATTTTTATTGAGCCAAAAGCATCTTGTCCTGATATTTATCCTAGAAGTATTGGCAAGGCTGAAAAATATCCCCTCAAAGGTTAATTCTTTGATAATCTTGATAATGATTTGTCCCCAAACTTTTCTTTTAGGACTCTCAATTTCTTTATAACCTTTTTGGGTTTTATATGCCTTTCTAAAACTTTTAATAATTGACTTTCACATACATCAACATCTAACAAATTTGAATTATTCCCTGGAAACCAATGACTTCCATTACCAAGTAATTGGTATCTAGATTTTGCAAATTCTTCTAAATCAAAGGAATCAATTAAATTTGCAAGCCAGAGAAGAACGGGAATATTTATTCCTCCTGGCGTATTTTGCCAATTTGGTAAATTTTTATCCCAACTTTTGTACCACTCTAAACCTAAAGAATTTATAGATTCCTCTTGTAATCTATTTAATATTTTAGGGATATAGTGATCAGATTCTGATAATAATGAAACTGCTTCTAAATGTAAATAAAAGTCTTGCTCTTTTGCTATTCCGACACTTATTGTATGAACATTTTTATTCCTTAAGCAAAAAAGGTCATTAAATACTATTGGGTGTAGAGGGCGGCAAAGGTCCAACATTTTTGATGATGGAGTGTGTAGATGTCCTCCTTTGTCGGTAGGACTTATTATAAAAACTCCAAGATCATATTTATGAGCTAAATCAATTATCTTAGAATTTATTTGATTTATAAAATACCAGTGCAAATTAATATAATCAAAGAAATTTGTTGATATCGCTTTTTCTATAAGAGATAATTCTCCATGAGTCGAAAATCCAATATGTCCTACTAAATTTTCTTTTTGAAATTTTTTTAAAATCTCAATGCAGCCTCCATCTTTTACAGCTTGATGAAGATGTTCAAATGTATTAATTCCATGTATTGCTAATAAATCAATTTTCTTTACTTGCAATTTTTCAAAGCTTTTCAAAAGTTCCGCTTCAAATAATTTTGGATCACTATTAGGAGGGATTTTTGTTTGAATTATTTTTGGTAGTTTTTTAATACTCTTAAAACCCATACCCAACTGAATTTCAGAAGTCCCATAATACTTAGCTGTCTCTATGTGATTAAAGCCAAATTTATTTGCAAGATTTAATATATTTTCAACTTTATTCTGTTCTTTTGGTGAAATCTCTGAATACTCTAATTCATTCCAACTTTTTTGAAATCTCATACCCCCTAATGACAAGACAGGCATTTTAAGATTGGTCCTACCAAATCTGCGACAAGGCAACTTCATTAGAGATTAATGCTTGTTCATCCTTGGGAGCTTCCCTAGTGATTGAAACATATCCCTGTCAAGATTTTTTTCAAGTTCTGGTAATTTTTCAAATTTAACCCAATGGATACAATCAACAGGACAAGTATCAATAGCTTCTTGCACTGTTTCAAGATTATCTCCATCTTGTCTTATTGCTCTACTTCGTCCATAATCCTCATCAACTATAAAAGTGTTAGTAGCCACATGAGCACAATATCTACAACCTATACATCTACTTTCATCAACCCAGACTGCTTTTTCAGTTAATTTACCTCCAAGAACAGGCTCATATCCTGTCAATTCTTTTATTTCATTAATATTATTAATGTCATCTTTGGAAAAAGTATCCAAAGATTAACCTTCCCACTTTGTAAGGACCAACTCAATTGATCCATCATTTTTGTTTTTTTGCTCAACTATTTGGTATCCATCCTCTTCTGTTTTTGAAATAATTGTATGATAAGCATACATTTGGGTGATTTTTGATATGAATCTTTCAACTGGTAAATCGAATTTCCAAAGGTCCAGATCAGTTACCAATTCATATGAATTAGAATTATTATCCCATTTAAATCCAACTTTAGTTTCTCTAGGCAAATCCATACTTATGTCAACTGCTGTAAATTGTCCTCTATAGCCTTTAATAAACTTTTTTTCTTGATTAATTGTGTAGCCAAGTTGGTTTAAAGCTTTGATTAAGGGTTTTGCTTCTTTAAGCTGTGTTTTTATAGTACTAAAATGTGACATTAGAGTCGTGGTTAATTTGATTTGATTTTACGCTTTGGTTAGAGATGAATGCCTCTGAGGTTTTATTCTTGACTTTTACTTCGCCAAGAGCATTTTCAACATTTTTTGTTGCATTTTTACATGCATCACCATTGAATCCTTCAACAGTTTCTTCAACTCTTCCATCTTGATGAATTTTGAATCTTAATGTTCTTTGTGGCATTAAAATTAAGTACTAAGTACTAATACTTTATATATGCTAACGGAAAATAATTGTTTCAGTTGGTACAAGTTAATTAAAATATATTTTTTTATATTGATTACTTAATAAATAATAAATTCTATTTATAAAATCCTTTCATTCCCATTGAATCCAAGGCAGTTTTTGCTTCTTCCATAACTGAAGGTTCTTTATCAAAAAGGGCAATTTTAGTACATTCATCAACAAATTCCTCCTGAAATGTATCCTCTAACATTTCAAATAATCTACACAATGACCATATACAATTACTTCTTACCACAGGCTCATTATCTATTTTTAAGCTTATTAAAAGTTGTTCAGCAGCCAATTGAGCATTCGAGGATGAGATACTTCCAATTTCGGCAAGAGAACTAGATGACCATAACCTAACTGAAGCTACATCATTTTTTAATGAATTTATTAATGGCTTCAAAACAATTTGATTTTCATAATTAGCTAAACTCCAAGCAGTAGCTCTTCTAACATATGCATTATCGTCTGTTTCTAATAGATTAACTAATTTTTCAACTGCGCTAGGGAAGGGATTTCTACCCAATGCATATACAGCACTCATTCTTTCTACTGGGCAAGGTTGATCAAGTAAAGGAAGTAAAAGAGGGAAAGATCTTTTATCCCTATATTCACAAAATATTCTTAAGCCTTGTATTCTTTGCTCCCTGTCACCTTTAAGCAACTTTAAGGCTTCATCGCATTCTGAATTTTTATTTAAAATTCCTCTTGAGAAACCATCTTTATCAATCTGTTCTAGAGGATCAATTTCAAGGTCTACAGATAATTCTTTAGCTAAAACATCAGGATCTATTGCTATTTCCGCCAAACTTTCATTTTGAATATCCTTTCTTTTAGTCATTATCAAGTAAAAATAAAAATTAATTAATCGGAGCAGGAGACATCATATCCCCTGGTAACCAAATCCTTGCACTAACAGCAAAAAAAGCTATCCCAAATAGGCTAACAATAGCAAAAGGTAAAAGCTTAGTTCTTATAAAACCCAATGAAAAAAAACGATTAGATTAATAATAACCTGTTTGAGTTGAATTTAATAAAAAGTTTTTAAATATGATTATTTGATTTTGGCATTTTGCCTTAACTGACCACATGCTGCATTTCTTTCTGAACCTCTACTTTTTCTAAAACTAACATTAATCCCATTATTAGAAAGTCTGCTTTGAAAGACTTGAGCATTCCTCAAGGGAGATTGCTTAAATTCAACTTCCTCGATTTGATTATATTGAATCAAATTCACATGGCATTGGAAACCTTTTATTAGATTACTTAATTCATCGGCGTGTTCTAATTTATCATTAACGCCATGAAGCATTAAGTATTCAAAACTTACTCTTCTCCCAGTCTTTCTCACAAATTCTCTGCAATCATCAATAATATTTTTAATATGATATTTTTTTGCACTTGGTATGATGGTTTCTCTTATCTTTTGATTTGAAGCATGCAAGCTTATTGCAAGGGTAAACTGAACTTTACCCAATACTTGAAAAGACATTTCTGATAATTTACTTATCATCTTTGGAATAGCAACTGTGCTTACTGTGATCTTTCTCTGACTAATATCGAAATCCTCATTGATTGATCTAATTGACAAAAGTAACTCATCAATATTTAACAAGGGTTCACCCATTCCCATAAAAACAATATTAGATACTTTCTGATTCATTTCATTTTCAATAAATAAAATTTGATCTAATATTTCACTGACTTTTAAAGATCTCTTTAATCCTTCTTTACCAGTAGCACAGAATTTGCAATCCATTGGACATCCTACTTGAATTGAAAGACATGCTGTTAATCTTTTCTCGGTTGGGATACCAACGCACTCTACACTTTCATTATCTCTAGTATTTAATAACAACTTTAAGGTTCCATCATTTGCTAAATACTTTTCTTTTAAGATTAATTCTCCAAATAAAAAGCATTCTTTTTTTAATAGATTTCTAAAATTTAATGGCAATACATTAATTTCATCAATACTTTTAGACCTATTTTTATAGTTATAAAGCCAATTATAAATTTGACGTCCTCTAAAAGCAGCTTGACCATAATTCAAAGCTAAGTTTTCCAAGTCTTTAACACTACATCCAAGAAGGTTTTTCAAATTATCAGTAATACAAATTATATAGAAAAATTACCATAGTAATAATCCATGCTTTAAGAAAAATTCAGTCAAAAGAAGGGCAATAAATCCTAACATAGCCATTCTTCCGTTAAGCCTCTCATTATAAAAATGAAACCCGTAACGAGGTAATTTTCTTTTAGGAATAATATCAGGCTTAATCATAAATAAAAATTTAAATTAATACTATAGTAAATGAACATGAGAATAGCTTTTATTCATCAGAAAGAAGACCTTCTTCTTGTAATCCTTCCAAAGCCGCTGGATCGGGTAATTGATCTTCAGAAAATTGATTCTCAGCAGTAGGCCTTGCAAAGGCCGCAAAATTACTTGAGTTAGGATCAATTCCATGCCTATTTCTAGTAGTTTCTAAATCTTCATCACTTGGATCATCAAGGATAGCAGTAGAACTTACAGTAGGCGATTGAGGCATATCAACTGTGTAGTCTGGCCTTAAATTCTGAGCTCTTCTATATCCAGCAGATTCTTCTGCGAGAATATCAGGATGAGGTCCAGCCTCTGAAGCTAATTCTTCAACAAACCCACTAAAACCTGTACCAGCAGGTATGAGTCTTCCAATAATTACATTCTCTTTTAAACCTCTAAGCCAATCAGATTTACCTTCTATAGCAGCTTCGGTAAGGACTCTTGTTGTTTCTTGGAAAGAGGCTGCTGAAATAAAGCTATCTGTATTAAGGGAAGCTTTAGTTATACCTAATAAAACTGGAGTGAACTCTGCTGGTGCTCCACCAGTAATAGACATTGCTTGGTTTGTGTCTTCTACTTGTCTAAGTTCTATTAATTCTCCAGGGAGAAGGGTGGTATCTCCTGCATCTTCAATCCGAACTTTACTTGTCATTTGCCTCACTATCACTTCAATATGTTTATCACTAATTGCTACGCCCTGGGACTTATAAACATTCTGAACCTCGTTTACCATTTTTCTTTGTAATTTAGATATGGATTCTCTGGCCGCTTCCATTAAAGGTTTCTGATCTTTTATATCCGTAAACAAACAATCAAGCAACTCATGAGGATTAATAGGACCATCTGTTAAGAGTTCTCCACCAGTAACTTGCTGTCCATCACTTACCATAATATTCTGTCCCATTAAAAGTTGATACTCATTAATAGAATCATCTCTCTCTATTACAGATAATGATACTGATTCATCATCAGTCCCTTCTTTAATTTGCACTACTCCAGATTTTTTGCATAAAGTTGAAGAATCTCTTGGTCTTCTTGCTTCTAATAATTCTTCAATTCGAGGTAACCCCTGAACAATATCACCTGTTTTTTGCCTTTCAAAGACTAGTAATGCTAATCCATCTCCACGCAGAACTAAATCTCCATCTTTTACATGTAATACAGAATCTGGTGAAACCATATATGGTCTTCCAAGTCTTAAGATTACAAAGTCACTAGAAACTTCTTCAATTTCACCGCATGAAGTAGATTTTTCTCCTTTACTAATTAAATCTCCATCAACCACTCGATCACCTACTTTTACAAGTGCTTTACTTGTCGTATTAATTTTTATTTTATCTTCTTTTCTTTCAACAATAAGTCTTCTAATTGGTTCATTCTCAACTGCATCTGGTAATTGGACTATACCTTTCTCTTTACAAAGAATTTGAGTAGTAGCGATTACATTGCCTGCTTTAACAAGCTGATTATTCTTTACTTGTAATTCAGTATGTGTGGAACCATGACTAGAATCAGATATGGTATCTCTCCTTACCAAAATAGATTCCAAAATAACTAAACTCAACCTATTTATCGATTCATCACTTTTATCTTTAATTGTCTCAACATCAATTGTCATTTGAGGGGTGGCATCAAAGCTTTCTAAACTTAAATGAGTTTTGAGAAGTTCTACACCTTCTACAGATTTTATTAATTCACCATCTTTATAAGAAAGTCTTTGAACAGCTTTCAACCCTAAGGATGGTCCTTTCTCCTGTTTAACATGAGATAATTCAGGTAACTCAGCCTCATTAGGTATTGTAAATTCTTCTACAGTTCTTAAGAGTAAGCCCTTACTTTTTGATGTTTCTAATTTTTGAACAAAAAGGATTTCATTATTATCGATTCCATCTATAATTTTTTCACCAGGATTAACTAATTTCCCCTCTTCAGTAAATCTACTTAAAATTTCCTCATCTTCACATTCATGAAAAGAGCCATTTCTAACAGTAATTTCTCGCAATATATCATTTTTTTGAGTTACCGTGACAATCCCTGAAGTTTGGCTAAATATATCTTTAACAACTTCGGTTCCTGCTTCGATCCATGCCATATCCTCGGTCATAAGTAAGGATATATCTTTATTTATTTCATGAGTTTCTTGAGGAACCCAAAGCAAAGTTCCCCCTTGACTAACTTCGAAACCATTTTTAGATGATCTTGCTTTTTTGACACTTAAACCAGGTGCATATTTTACCAATCCACCAGTTTTTGTTCTGAACCTTTCATCTGCTAAATCAGCTATAACTTCACCACTACTAATTTTACTCCCAGGTGAAGTATTTAATCGATAAGTAGTTCCATCATTAGATTCTAAATGAAAGATTTCACCTGAATGAGTGGATTCTTCCAGTAATTTAAAATTACTTAATAGCATTGAAGTTGTTACGATTTGAACTTCTCTTGAATCTCCTACTGATTCCCTCAAACGCACTTCTCCACCGAACTCACTATATTGACTTGCTTCTGCTAAAACAGTTCCCTGTTCTACACTTTTATCTGTTGAAACAACAGGTTTAGCATTAGGAGGTAAATTATAGACATCACCAGCCAAGACCCATAACCTACCTAATTTTTGAGCTTTCAAAGTAATATTACCTTGCCTATC
>QCUP01000024.1 GCA_003208885.1 Prochlorococcus sp. AG-679-K21
CAAAATATATGGGGAAAGGTGTCTTAAATGCGGTTAACAAAATTCATGAGACAATTTCTCCTGCTTTATGTGGATTATCAGCTTTAGATCAAACAAGAATTGATAACTTAATGATTGAAATTGATGGAACTCCTAATAAATCTAGTTTGGGTGCTAACTCAATTCTTGCAGTCAGTCTGGCCAATGCTAGAGCTGCATCAAATGCTTTGGATATGCCGTTATATAGATATCTTGGCGATCCATTATCTAATCTTCTCCCTGTACCACTGATGAATGTAATAAATGGAGGAGCTCATGCACCTAATGGTCTTGATTGCCAAGAATTTATGCTTGTCCCTCATGGGGTGAAAACTTTTAATGAATCATTAAGAATGGGGACTGAAATATTTCATTCACTCAAATCTTTACTTGCTAAAAAAGGTTTATCTACCGCTGTTGGAGACGAAGGTGGTTTTGCCCCAGAATTGTCATCTAGTGAAGCAGCAGGGGATTTGCTTTTAGAGGCTATTGAGAAAGCAGGATTTATTCCTGGTGAACAGGTATCGTTAGCATTAGACGTAGCGAGTACTGAATTTTATAAAGATGGATTTTATAAATATGAAGGCAAAAGTTTAACTTCCTCTCAAATGATTTCTTATCTTTCAAATTTAGTTTCTAATTATCCAATAGTTTCCATAGAGGATGGCCTGGCAGAAGATGATTGGGAGGGTTGGTCAGCCTTAAATAAAGAGATTGGAAATAAAGTGCAGTTAGTAGGTGATGATTTATTCGTTACTAATACTGAAAGGTTAAGAAAAGGAATATTAGAAAAATCCGCAAATTCAATATTAATAAAGGTAAATCAAATTGGAACATTAACAGAAACTCTGGAAGCTATGGATCTAGCTAAAAGTGCAGGTTTTACAAGTGTTATCAGTCATAGAAGCGGCGAGACAGAAGATACAACGATTGCCGATTTATCTGTGGCAACGAGATCTGGGCAAATTAAAACTGGCTCTTTGAGCAGAAGTGAAAGAATTGCCAAGTACAATAGGCTCTTAAGGATTGAGGAAGAGTTGGGAGATCAAGCTAGATTTGCTGGTGATTTAGGATTAGGTCCAAAAAATATATAGTTTCTATTGTTTAAGCTTTTCTATTCTTGAACCTTTTCTCATACTTAATTGACACTTAATCCAATCAATACTTATTGGTGCGGCAAAAATTAAAGGTAAGACCGCAAAATTATTTTGGTTATTAGTTACTAGTAAAGCTGACGCTATCGTTAAGCTCCCTATAAGAATGGAATGACCTAATGATTTTTGCGCAGTAAACATTTTCTTAAATTGCCTATCAGACTCGCCCATCCTTATTTGAAGTTGTAAATCACCCTGTTCCAATCTCTCTAAACTCTCATCAATTCTTTTTGGGATACCTACAGCCTTTGAACCTAACTCTCCTACTTGCCTACCAAATTGGTTAAATAAATCATTGGGTGTTTGATTGTTAGAAGTCATTAAATCAATTAGATAAGGCTTAGTTATTGATACAAGGTTAAACCCTGGATCTAACATTCTACCAACGCCTTCAAAAGTTGATAGTGCTCTCATTACAAATATTAAATCAACTGGTAGCTGAAAGGGAGTTTCATAAATAAGTTCGTATAAGTCCCCAGATAGTTTTTCAATGATATTTGGGCTGAATGGTGGAGTTAAAGCTTCTTTCAGCATTAATCTAACTAATCTTCTAACTGGACCTACATCTATATCTTTAGAAATCAAGCCCGCTTGCTGGAGTTGAGTTACTAGTGATGATGCATCTCTTAATGCTGCAGATTGAACCATAGATCCTAAGCTTGCTTGTAGACTATTTGAAATATTGCCCATCATCCCAAAATCATAAAAGATTAATTTGCCTGAATTTGAAACGGCTAAATTACCTGGATGAGGATCAGCATGAAAAAAACCATAATTTACGAGCTGTTTTAAATAGCTTACTGCACCTATTTCAGCAATTTTTGATAAGTCAATATTCTTAGATTTTAATTTTTCAATATCACTTATTTTTGTACCTTCTAAATAACTTAAACAAAGAACTTTTTCAGTGCTCAAGTTCCAAATCACCTCAGGAACTTCTACATTTTCATCATCAAGAAATTGCTGCCTAAATCTTGCGGCATATTGAGCTTCACATTTAAAATCTAGCTCTTTCATAAGGACTTTTCTACACTCTTTTGCTATTGCAACCCAATTCCTTCCTCGACTCCAGTTCTTGTTTTTTTGGATTATGAAAGCAATTTGTTGCATTATGTTCAAATCGATTGTGAATAAAATCTTCAGATTGGGTCTTTGAACTTTAAATACAACTTCTTTCCCATCTTTTAAAGTTGCTTTATGAACCTGAGCTAACGAAGCTGATCCAATTGGAGTAGAAGTAATTTGGTTGATTTCTGAGAACTTATGTCCTAATTCTTTTTGGATAATTTCTTCAACTTTCGTATATGAGAACTGAGGAACTTGATCTTGTAACTTTGATAATTCTTGTATCCAAGTATTTGGAATTAAATCAGGCCTCGCAGATAATAGCTGACCAATTTTTATAAAAGCAGAACCAAGTTCAATTAATTGATTAGTAAACCATTTAGCTCTTTTTATTTGAACTTTATTTTTTTTATCACTGTTAGTTTGAAAAATTTTAAATATTAAATTGTCTAGCCATAAGTTGACCAAAAGTGAAATAAGTATTCTCCAGATAAGAAATCCTCTTTTGATTTTCTTTATTCGATTTTTTAATTTATGATTACTCATTAAAATGTATTATTCATTTTTCTATTAAAGTGATCAATTTTTACTTTAATATCTTCTATTTCTTTTAGAACATCACTTAAGTATGGATCTTGATTAGATTCTGACGTATAAGCATTTCTACTATTACTTTCTTCATTTTCCATTCTTGCAGCTTCTTCAATAATTGCCTCTTTTAGCGTGTCAAATTCTTTTTTAATTTTTTCTGGGACATCTTGAGCAATATTTGAAGCTTCTTCAATTTTTTCTACGACTATATTGTTTAATTTTTCAGTTACCTTTTTAATAGCTGCTTTTAAAAGATAATCAGAATTCGTCATAAATAATATTTAAAGCCTTTAAGCAATTCACAATTTTCATTTATTTAATCATAGATCAATTGAGAACAAATCTGTTAATTGATTTCTTTTTTAATTTATCTATTCTTATTTTTCCTATGTAAGTTTGTATCTATATTATGCTTTTTTCTTTTTTATCTCTTAACTTATATTTATGTAAAAAGGTTAGAAATTTTAATAGTATATTTTTCTACCTAAAAACTCATCTAATTATTGATTAAAAGGGGTTTTATTAAATTGGAAATTATTGAGACAGATGTTGCTATTATTGGAGGTGGTCCAGCTGGATGTACCTGTGCATTATATACATCTCGTTCTAACTTAAACACTGTCATAATAGATAAAAATCCATCTGTTGGAGCTTTAGCAATAACTCACCAAATTGCAAATTATCCAGGAGTTCCTGTAGATATTAGTGGCGAAAAATTGCTTACATTAATGAGAGAACAAGCTGTTCAATATGGAACTGACTATAGAAGAGCTCAAGTTTTTGGTATTGATGTAGCAGAAGATTGGAAGACTGTTTATACACCGGAAGGAACTTTTAAAGCTAAAGCACTCGTACTTGCAAGTGGGGCTATGGGGAGACCTGCTTCTTTTAAAGGAGAAGCGGATTTCTTAGGAAAGGGTGTAAGTTATTGTGCTACATGTGATGGTGCTTTTTATAAAAATAGAGAAGTTGCAGTTGTTGGTGCTAATAAAGAAGCAATTGAGGAAGCCACTGTTCTTACTAAATTTGCTTCAAAGGTACATTGGATTACATCCAGTGATCCAAAATCAGATAATGAGGAAGCTATGGAATTAATGGATAGCTCTAATATTAAACATTGGAGTAGAACGAGATTATTAGAAATAAAAGGAAATGATATGGGAGTTAATGGGGTTGTTGTTAAGAATAAACAAGAAGAAGGGCCTATTAATCTTGATTTAGATGGAGTCTTTGTATATATGAGTGGTTCGAAGCCAATCACTGATTTTTTAGGAGATCAAATTGCTTTAAAGGAAGATGGAGGAGTCATTGTTGATGATTTTATGTCTACCAATTCTGATGGTGTTTGGGCTATTGGTGATATAAGAAATACACCTTTCAAGCAGGCGGTTGTCGCAGCATCAGATGGATGCATAGCAGCCATGTCTATTGACCGCTATCTAAATAGTAGAAAAAATATAAGAGTAGATTGGATACACTCTTAAAGAGTTTATAAAATAATCAATTTCATAAAGGCGTTGCTTCTGAGATATAAGCTACTCCACCGTAATAACTTAGATCAGACTTGATATTGTCACGCATTTGATCAATTAATTCTTGCTCACAGAAAACTATCACATGAGCATTTGAGCCTAACCCAGTAAATTCCATATCTTCAGTAACAACTCTTTCTGGACCTCTCCCAGTTGCATGTTTCATTACTGTATATCCTGGGACATTAGCTTTCTCTAATGTATTGATAATTGCATCAAGCTCTCTTTCACTAAAAATTAAATCTAATCTTTTCATTTTTTACAACGGGGCAAGTGGGATAATTTTATTTACTAGACTCATATAGATTGGTATGCCTAGAACTATATTGAACGGAAAAGTCAAACCTAATGTCGTAGATATATAGTAACTTGATCGTGCTTCTGGGACAGTCATCCTCATTGCTGCGGGTACAGCTAAATACGAGGCACTTGCACATAAAACCACAAATAAAAGTGCATTTCCAGGTCCGAGAGATAAAAATCTTGCCATGAAAACACCTATAAAAGCATTAAATAATGGCATGAAGATTGCAAATCCAATTAAATATGAACCCGCATTCTTCAACCTTGGTAATCTTTGAGCTGCAACTATTCCCATGTCTAAAAGGAAAAAACATTCTGCTCCATAAAAAAGTTGTCCAGTAAAAGGTTCCATTTTTGAAATGGCTGCGGGATTACTGAAAGCCGTAAGAAAACCAACAATTAAACTTGATAGTAATAAATAAACTGACCCATTTAAAAGAGACTCATGCAATATGGAGCTAAGATGCATTTTTCTTGAATTGGGTCTATTTTTAGGAGCTGCAAATTTTACTAGTAATAAGCCTACAATTATTGCCGGAGACTCCATTAAAGCTAAAGCTCCGACCATGAATCCATCGAAGTCTATACTTTGACTCTCTAAGAAACTCTCTGCTGAGATAAAAGTTACAGCACTGATAGATCCATATGCAGCTGCAATAGCTGCTGAGTTAAAAACATCAAACTTGTACCTTAAGATAAAGAATCCAATCAGTGGAATTATTAACGACATCATTATCGCTGCGCCTAATGTTGGTAAAACCTGATCAGTAAAACCACTTTTCTGTATTTCAATTCCTCCTTTAAAACCAATTGCCAAAAGTAAGTATAAAGAAAAAAGTTTAGGTAAAGGAGCAGGTATTTCTAGGTCAGATTTAAAAAATATAGAAATTGCTCCAATTAAGAAAAACAGTACAGGAGGAGCTAATACATTTTGTAATATGGGATTTATTTCCATAAATTATTAGGCTAATTCATTTAAAGCAGCTTCTAAAGCTTCTTTCCTTGTCTCAATTATTCCATCAACTCCAAATTTGGATAATCTTTCTTTTACTTTTTCATTAGCTCCAGCTACAAATGCTTTTCTAGAATTATTTTTAGCTTCTTGCATCATATCTTCAATTGCAAGTGTAGCTGTCACTCCAACTCTAGGGACATCAGTGATATCTAAGATTAAAATTTTATAGTTTCTTACTAACATCATTCTCTCAGTAATACCTTTTGCTGCACCAAAACTTAGTGGGCCTTTTAGTCTAAATAACATTACTTCTCCAGAACATCTATCAAGAAGAGCTTTTTCATCAGAGGGTAAAAGATTTTTACTTTGCTCATTATCCTTAGATAAAGGATTATCCTGATCCATTCCTTCTAATTGTGTTTCAGTAATTGAATCAATAGTTAGCATATTTGCAATAAATACTCCAACTAATACTGCCCATATTAAATCCCAAAAAACTGTCATTAGTAATACACCATACATAACAACTGCAGTTTTAAGAGATAATTTGTGAGCTCTTCTCAAGAATCCCCAGTCAATAATATCCAAACCTACTTTGATAAGAATGCCTGCTAAAAGAGCTGTAGGTATTTGCTCTGCTAAGGGTCCAGCACCTACTAAAACTATTAATAGAACTATTGAATGAACCATTCCTGAAATAGGAGTAGAGCCTCCAGATTTAACATTTATAACAGTTCTCATTGTCGCCCCAGCTCCAGGTAAACCTGAAAATAGTCCAGCTATAGCATTTCCTATTCCCTGGCCAATTAATTCTCTATCAGAATTATGTCTTGTTTGAGAAATATTATCTGCAACTAGAGAGGTAAGTAAAGAGTCAATAGCTCCAAGAACTGCAAGAACTAAGCCAGCTTTGAAAATGATAGGAAAGTATTGATTAAAGCTTGGAAAGCTTAGAGATGGGACTCCTCTGGGGATTTCACCAATTCTGTCTAATGCACCATCGCCAAAAATTAAAATTGATAGTGGGGTTACTATTAATAAGGCTAGAAGAGGGGAGGGTACCCATTGGCTAATTTTTCTAGGTGTTAGAAATACTATGCCTAGTGTCATTATTGCCACACCAATAGCAGCTCCATTCGGTTGGAAATTAGAAAAAACAGTTGATAAAGATTCGACTACGCCTCCTCGGGTACTTATTCCTAATAGTGGACCAATCTGAAGAGCTATGATTATCACTCCTATTCCAGACATAAATCCGGAAACCACAGAATATGGAACAAGAGTTATATATTTACCAAGCTTTAAAATCCCAAACAATATTTGTAATAATCCTCCAATTACTACTGCAGCCATAACTAAAGGTAAAATTTGACCTGCTGAAAGATCTCTTGGTACACCAACAGCTGCTAAACCTGCTACAACTCCTGCCACTGTTACGCTCATTGGCCCAGTTGGACCACTGACTTGAGCGGGGGTACCTCCAAATAAAGCTGCTAAAAAGCCAACAACAACTGCTCCATATAAACCGTAAATTGCACCCCCAGGTCCTAAGGCTGCGTTTCCAAAAGCAAGTGCAAGAGGTAAAGCTACTACTGCAGCTGTTATTCCTCCTAAAATATCACCCCTTATATTCTTGAGATTAAATCCATTAATTATTTCCAAAGAAAATCTCCTTAAATAAATACATTAACTAGAAGATATTATCTCTTTATGTCCGAAATTTGTTAAAAAATTAAATTTGTGAAAAATATATCAACAACTTCTAAAAAATTTTTTTAAGTACATTAGGTTAATTTTCCTGAACAAAAAAGGATTTTGGTTATTTTTTATGGAAGTCAAGAGACTATCGTATTAGTTAAATAATTACTTTATAACTTCAAAATATTCAAATGAATTTGATCATTCGCCCAAGAAGATTGAGAAGGACAGACGCAATAAGAGAGATGGTAAGAGAAAACCATCTGCATCCTGAAGATTTTATATATCCATTGTTTATTCATGAAAAGGATTTCCAAGAAGAAATATCTGCAATGCCTGGTATTTATAGATGGGACATGAATGGATTAATTAAGGAAGTTTATAGAGCCTGGGAATTAGGTATTAGATGTATTGTACTTTTTCCAAAAATTGACGATAGTTTAAAAACAGAAGATGGATCAGAATGTTTCAATGAAGCTGGTTTAATACCTAAGGCTATTCGAATGTTAAAAAAAGAGATACCTGAGATGGCAATAATGACTGATGTTGCTTTAGATCCCTATTCATGTGATGGACATGATGGTTTGGTTGATGACAATGGAAAAATATTGAATGATGAAACCATTGAGATTCTTAAAAAACAGGCTATTAGCCAAGCAAGAGCGGGAGCAGATTTTATTGGTCCAAGTGACATGATGGATGGGAGAGTTGGAGCTATAAGAACAGCTTTGGATATTGAGGGATTTAGCGATGTGGGAATTATTAGCTATACCGCAAAATTTTCATCTGCTTATTATGGACCTTTTAGAACAGCTTTAGATTCTGCCCCGAAAGAGAATAATAGGAAAATAATTCCAGATAATAAATCAACATATCAAATGGATCCTGCTAACTCGAAGGAGGCTTTAATTGAATCGGCATTAGATCAATATGAGGGGGCAGATATTTTGATGGTTAAACCTGGTGTCTCTTATCTAGACATAGTTTATAGGCTAAGTACTTTTTCGAATAAACCAATAGCTGCTTATAACGTGAGTGGAGAATATTCAATGGTAAAGGCTGCTGCTATGAAAAATTGGATTAATGAAAAGGATATTGTTTTAGAAACGTTGCTTAGTTTCAAAAGAGCAGGGGCAAAATTAATACTCACCTATCATGCTTGTGATGCATCAAAATGGTTGAATGAGAAGTAAAAACTCATTAAAATTCAAAATTTTGTTTATTCTTAAGTAAACATTATTCATTATTTTGCTTTTAAAAGGTACAAAAGGTGTCCAAAGAATAGGACATATTGCACTTAGAGTAGAAAATCTCGATAGAGCTAAGTCTTTTTATTTGAACTTAGGCATGCAATTAATTTGGGATGATAAAGATTGGTGCTATCTGGAGGCTGGTAAAGGAAAAGATGGACTTGCTTTATTGGGGCCTAGTTATAAAGCGGCTGGCCCACATTTTGCTTTTCATTTCGAAGAAAAAAAGGAAGTGGAAAATATTTATTCAGATTTAAAAAAATCTGGAGTGAAAGTTGCACCTATTCATGAACATCGAGATGGAACAGCTTCTTTTTATATGCAAGACACCGAAGGCAACTGGCTTGAAATGCTTTATGTTCCTGCCGGTGGGATTAAATCAAATATATGAATATTTCAATTGAATGATAGAGAAAAGTCATTATAAAAATTCATCCGCTCATAGATCACTTTCAAAAGAATCTATAAGTCTTTTAGAGTGGGATAATTTGAAAACTCAGATCTCCTCTTTTGCCTCTACAAAAATGGGAGAAAATGCAATATTAGAGTGTGACATTCCTACTGAATATGAAATTTCTAGAAGATTATTGCAAGAAACTATCGAAATAAATGAGTTAGAAAAGAACTTAGATAAATCGATTAGTTTTTCAGGTGTATTTGACATAATTAAAAATATTGAGATTTGTTCAAAAGGAGGAGTTATTAATTCTTCTGAATTATTAGAAATAGCAGAAACAATATCTGCTGCAAAAGATTTAAAAAAAATACTTTTAGATTTTGAGCAAAGGCCTTTTATTTCTTCTTTTTTAAATCGTTTGATTGATCATAATCAGATTGAAAAAATTTTGAAAATTGGTATTGAATCTAATGGTAGGATTTCAGATCGAGCTAGTAAGAAATTAGCAAATTTTAGAAAAGAATTAATATCTAAGAAATCAGAAAGAAGGATATTGGTAGATAAATTTATTCAAAAAAATATTAACTACATTCAAGATAATATTATTGGTGATAGATATGGGAGACCTGTTTTAGCTATAAAAGTACAATTTGCTGAGAAATTCAAAGGTATAATTCATGATTCCTCTGCCTCTGGGAATACCATATATTTGGAGCCAGAATCTATAGTATTTAAAGGTAATAAAATTGCTTCCATAGAAGCTAAAGTAGCAGGAGAAGAATTTAAATTATTAAAAGAATGGTCACAAATTATTCGTGATAACGATAAAAGCCTTATTGATATGTCAAAGATTCTATTGAGAACTGAGAATGCTTTAACACGTTCAAGATATTCAAATTGGATTGGAGGTAATGCTCCAATTATTGAAAATAATCCAATAGTTAATTTAGTAGGTTTTAGGCACCCTCTTTTGATTTGGGAATATAAAAAAAAAGAAGCTCCCAAACCAGTATCTATAGATTTTAATATAAATAGAAATACTAAAGTAGTAGCTATAACGGGTCCGAATACTGGAGGCAAAACTGTTGCTTTAAAAGGTCTTGGAATAGCATTATTGATGGCTAGATCAGGGTTATTTATTCCATCAACAAAAAATCCAATTATCCCTTTTTGTCCAAATATATTTGTTGATATAGGAGATGATCAGTCTTTAGAAGGGAATTTATCTACTTTCAGTGGCCATATTTTGCGTATTAGAAATATTTTGGAATCTCTGAATAATAAAAAGGGGCTATCTGTTGTTTTATTAGATGAAATAGGATCTGGGACAGATCCTTCTGAAGGTACCGCTCTTGCAATTGCGTTACTGAAAGAATTCGCAACCTTATCTGATATCACTCTAGCTACAACTCATTATGGTGATATAAAAGCTTTGAAATATAGTGACGATAGATTCGAAAATGTTTCAGTTGCTTTTGACGAAGCATCTTTCAAGCCAAAGTATACTCTGAATTGGGGAATACCTGGAAGAAGTAATGCCTTATCAATTTCAAGGAGAATTGGCATTGATGAAAAAATACTTAATGAAGCTGCTAATTATTTAAAACCGAAAGAAGTTGAAAATATAAATAATATTATTAAAGGATTAGAAAATGAGAGGATAAAGCAACAAAATTCAGCAGAAGAGGCTGCTGAACTTATAGCTAGAACAGAAATATTACATGATGAATTAAAGAATAATTATGAATTTCAAAAAATTAATGCTGAAAAAATACAGGAAAGTGAAAGACAAAAATTATCAAAACACATTAGAGCAGCTAAAAAAGAGGTTATTAATTTGATTAAGAAATTAAAAGACCAAAATGCAAATGGAGAAGATTCTAGATTAATTGGAATTAGGCTTAAAGAGATTGAGAAGGAACATTTAACTCAAACAAATATTAATAAAGAAATTTCTTGGAGTCCTAAAATAGGAGATTTTATAAAAATTAAAAGTCTAAATAGTACTGGTCAAATAATAGATATAGATCAAAAAACAAGATTTTTCGAGGTAAAATGTGGATCATTTAGAAGTACATTATTAATAAATGAATTTGAAGGTCTTAATGGAGAAAAACCCAATTTCAAAAACTCTAAAATTCAAATAAACTCGGTAAGAGAAGATTTTTCTTTTTCTAAAGTTAGAACAAGTAAAAATACCATAGACGTCAGGGGAATGAGAGTTCATGAAGCAGAAATAATAATTGAGGAAAAAATTAGAAAGTTTCATGGCCCGCTTTGGATAGTTCATGGAATTGGAACTGGAAAATTAAAAAAAGGATTACGCATTTGGTTGTCTGGTTTAAATTATGTCGATAAAGTTGAAGATGCAGCAACTAATGAAGGAGGTAGTGGTTGCAGTATTGCGTGGATAAAATAAAATCTGTAAGTATCTATAAAAAAAATCATACAAAAATTTTTAAGTGCAATTTATTGATCAGGCAAATATTATTCTTAAAGCTGGTAAAGGCGGTAATGGAATAGTTTCATTTAGAAGAGAAAAATTTGTTCCAGCCGGTGGACCTTCAGGAGGTAATGGAGGGAAGGGTGGCTCAATAATCCTTATCGCTGATAATAATCTTCAAACACTTTTGGATTTTAAATTTAATAGAGAAATATTTGCTAAGGATGGTTTCAAAGGAGGTCCAAACAAAAGATCTGGAGCTTCAGGGGAAAATACAATCCTGAAAGTTCCTTGTGGCACAGAAATTAGAGATTTTAATACTGGTATTATCTTGGGTGATTTAACTGAGGATAAGCAAAGTTTAACTATTGCACATGGAGGAAGAGGCGGACATGGGAATGCTTATTATTTAAGTAATCAAAATAGGGCACCAGAATCTTTCACTGAGGGAAAAGAAGGAGAGATATGGGAGGTTCAATTAGAATTAAAACTTCTTGCAGAAGTTGGTATTATAGGTCTTCCTAATGCTGGTAAGAGTACTTTAATTTCTGTTTTATCATCAGCAAGACCTAAAATTGCAAACTACCCTTTTACAACTTTAATACCTAATTTAGGTGTAGTAAGAAAAGCTGATGGGAATGGGTGCCTTTTCGCTGATATCCCTGGTTTAATATCTGGAGCTGCTGAAGGAGTAGGATTGGGACATGATTTTTTAAGACACATACAAAGAACTAAAATACTTATTCATTTGATTGATTCAATTGCTGAAAATCCTATTCATGATTTCGAGATAATTGAGAAAGAATTAAAACGATATGGAAATGGTCTTTTAGATAAAGAAAGAATAATTGTACTTAATAAGATGGAACTTGTAGATGGAAATTATTTGAAAATAATTACAAAAAAGTTAGAAAATTTATCTAAGAAAAAAGTTTTAGTTATTTCTTCATCTTTACGAAAAGGTCTATCTGCACTACTTTCTGAGGTCTGGAACCGAATTTAATTTTTTGGAAATATTATTTTATTGATTAAATTACTTGATTTAATTTAAGAAATTAGCCATAAATTAGATATTGCCTTTAATAAACTTATGAATTTTTATAGTTGCTTTGATCAACAAGGACAAATAATTGCCAGGTGCCAGACTATCCAAGACATTCAAGTTTTAAAGAAAATGGGAAGACCGATAGTAGAAGTAAAAGAAATGAAGAATGAAGAATCTGTGGTTTGTACATTAACTGGAAGTCCATCTGATTTCAATATGGATTATTAATAGTTAAATGAATAAAAAAAGGGCTTTTGAGGCCCTTTTTTATTGGTATTTTTTGAAATTAAAACTTAATCGTCATAAACTAAGCATTCAGGTTCGTCTGGATTGGCATCGCAAAATAATTCTAATGCATTCGGATCATGTTTATCTTCAGGATGATGATCCTTATATCCTTCGAGATCTTTTAATTCTTCAGTTAAATGTCTGACCTTTGGAAGATTACCCTGTTCTTTTGCAGAGGCGATTTCCGATTGATCTTTTTTAATGTGATCGTCAATGGATTTCATTGCAGTTTTTCATACTAAAGTACATAAATATAACATAGTTAATTTGAATTGATTTTGCATCATGTATTTATAAAATTCGTGTTCATTACAACATGAAATATGTTAATCAATAATTATTTACCAATAAATCTACTTTTGAAGCGATTGTATAATTTCCTTTAAAGAAGGTAGAACTGGGATAATTTGATTGGGATTTAAAGGGAATAATGCCTTGTAATAATCTTTTTTCCATTCAGAGTCAGAACATGTTTCAGAAATCTTAGTTAATTCAAAAAAACTTAATCTCCAATTAATTATGTTTTTAAATTCTGAAATTTCTTTTTCAGTACATTTAAAAAGTTGCTTATAAATTATTTCCCAACGAATAATTGTTGGAAATAAATAAATATCTGCATAACTTAAGTTTTCTCCGCAAATCCAATTACCTAAGTTTTTATCTAACTTTTTTTCTATCTTAATTAAGGCTTCAAAAAGGTTCTTACTTGCTTTTTCATAAGATTTCTGATTTCTGGCAAATCCGCATTTATAAACACCATTGTTAATGTCGGAATTAATTATTTCAAGTAAATCTTGAGCGCAATTATTTATTTGGAGTGTTTTTTGAGAGGATTCCACTTTTATTGAGTTTAGTAACCTTACTATTTCGGAACTTTCATTAGATAAAATGTTGACCTGATTATTTTGAAAATTGAACAATAATGGTAATGTCGACCTGAAAAGATTATTCTTTTTTCCTTTTTTGTAAAATTGATGAAGAGTCTCGCATCCCTCAAACTTTTCATTAAAAATCCATTGTCCACTATTAATATCAGCTTTTAAAAAAATAACTTTGATCTTATTTGATAAGTTTTTCAGTTTGTAAACGAGTAAAGTTCTATGGCACCAGGGACATGAATTCCCTACTAATAAGTAAGTATTTTCACTATTATCTTTATATTTATAATTTTTATCTATTAGTATGCCGCTTGGTCTTCTATAATTTCCCTGTAAATCTGAGGGTGCGAAACCATTCATTAATTTTGTCCAAAACCAATACCAGAACCTTTTGGCGAAGTTAATGAGGTATTTATTTTGCATAAACTTTGAATTTTAATTATAAAATGGATTTGAAAAGAATACTCATTGTTTCTGGTACTCATGGAAATGAAATTAATCCAGTTTGGGCCATCAATCAATTTAAGAAGCAGTTTAAAACTATTGATAAAAACATTGAATATGAATTCATAATAGGCAACCCACTCGCTTATGAAAGAGGTTGTAGATATATAGATAATGATTTAAATAGATCTTTTAATTCAATAAATAAGACTTTCGATAATAGTATTTATGAAATTAATAGGGCAAATACTTTGGTTGAAAAGTTTGGAGTTAATGGTTCAGAACCTTGCGAAATTGCTATTGACTTGCATACTACTACAGCAAATATGGGAACATCAATTGTTATTTATGGAAGGAGAAGAAAAGATTTCTGTTTAGCCGCATTGCTTCAGCATAAATTTGGATTACCTATCTATTTACATGAAAAGGATAAAAAACAAACTGGATTTCTCGTAGAAGCATGGCCCTGTGGATTAGTAATTGAAATAGGATCTGTTGCTCAGAATTATTATGATCCAAAAATTATTAATAAATTTTTAGTAATTATTAGTTCTCTTAGAGATGAGATAAATAAGTTAAAAAATAATCAAATAAAACTCCCCAAAGGTTTAGTAGTTCATATACATCAAGGTAGTATTGACTATCCAAGAGAAACAAATGGTAACATTAATGCTTTAATTCATCCTAAAAGAATAAATCAAGATTGGAAACCTATAAAAATGGGAGATCCTTTATTTATGGATGTGCTTGGTAATACTAAAGTTTATACTGGACAAAATACAATTTGGCCTGTTTTTATCGGTGAGGTTGCATATAAAGAAAAGAATATAGCTATGAGTTACACAAAAAAAGAAGTAATAAATATTTCAAATCTAATTTGTGAGGAGTTTTTTAGTTGAATTCACTATATTT
>QCUP01000025.1 GCA_003208885.1 Prochlorococcus sp. AG-679-K21
TTATGAAAAGAAAAAGAAATAAAAAATATTCTGATAAAATTTTAATCTCTAAAGTTCAATCTTTAGCACATCGTGAAAAGCTTCCTGAAACAACTAAAGCACTTGGCAAGTTTCTTGATGGATGGGAAAAGGCATTACAATGGACTGATTTTGAATATTTAGTTAATAAATGGCAGACAGTAGTGAAAAGTGATTTAGATAAAGACAGACTGGGGGTATTTTGGGCTTTGTTATTTTTATCCTCAGAAAATAAAATTGAATTAAAACAACAATATTCTCTCTATGGCCCAATACAAATTAAAAGGATTATTCCAGATGGAGGAATAGCTCAATTACCTATTGAAAATCTTGAGGTTTCAGAAACTTCTTCGACTGCTGCTTAGTAGAAAAAGAACAATAAAGTATAATCTTTAAAAAGAGGTATATAAAGCTGATGAAGGCAATGATACTTGCAGCAGGTAAAGGGACTCGCGTTCAGCCGATAACGCATATTATTCCTAAACCAATGATTCCTATTTTACAAAAACCTGTGATGGAATTCCTCTTAGAACTTTTGAAAGAGCATGGTTTTAAAGAAATAATGGTAAATGTTTCTCATCTTGCTGAGGAAATTGAAAACTATTTTAGGGACGGACAAAGATTTGGTGTTGAGATAGCCTACAGTTTTGAAGGAAGAATTGAAGATGGGGAAATGATTGGAGATGCTTTGGGTTCGGCCGGAGGATTAAAAAAAATTCAAGATTTTCAAAACTTTTTTGATGAAACTTTTGTTGTATTGTGCGGTGACGCTTTAGTCGATTTGGATCTGACTGAAGCCGTTAAAAATCATAAGAAAAAAGGGGCAATAGCAAGTCTAATAACAAAAAAGGTAACTAGAAATCAGGTATCTAGTTATGGAGTTGTAGTTTCTGATGAGAATGGGCGAATCAAAGCATTTCAAGAAAAGCCAGATGTAGAAGATGCTTTGAGTGATTCAATTAATACTGGTATTTATCTATTTGAGCCTGAGATTTTTAACTATATTCCATCAGGAGATAAATTTGATATCGGAGCTGATCTATTTCCTAAACTTGTTGAAATGGATTTACCCTTTTTTGCTTTGCCGATGGATTTTGAGTGGGTAGATATTGGAAAAGTTCCTGATTACTGGAGTGCGATTAGAAATGTTTTATTAGGTAAAGTGAGGCAAGTGGAAATTCCTGGCAAAGAAATTAAGCCTGGAGTTTTTACAGGTCTTAATGTTGCTGCAAATTGGGATAAAGTTAATATAAAAGGACCGGTTTATATTGGAGGGATGACAAGAATAGAAAATGGGGCAACTATTATTGGCCCATCTATGATTGGACCAAGTTGTTGCATTTGTGAGGGTGCAACTATAGATAACTCTATAATCTTTGATTATTCAAAAATTGGTAAAGGAGTGCAACTTGTCGATAAATTAGTATTTGGTAGATATTGTGTTGGAAAAAATGGAGACCATTTTGATTTAAAAGATGCTTCTCTGGACTGGTTAATAACAGACTCAAGAAGATTAGATTTAACTGAACCATCTCCTCAACAAAAAGCTATGGCAGAATTACTTGGAACCGATTTGATTAATATTCCAGATTGAGTCCAGCTTTTTTAAGTATCTCAGGAATAAGATGTTCTGATTTGACTGCCATAAGATGAATCCCATTTGCAATTTGAATAAAATCTTTAGCTTGCTCTGAGGCAATTAATATTCCTTCTTGAAGTGGATTCTTTGCTTCTTTGAGACGATTTAAAACATTTTCAGGAATATTCGCTCCAGGAACAAATTTATTTATGAAAAGAGCATTTTTATATGATTTCAAAAGAAATACTCCTGCAATAACTGGTATTTCAAGTGGATTGCTGATTTCGTTGCAAAAGTCTTCTAAACATTTTTTATCCATAACTATTTGAGTTTGTAAGAAATTTGCTCCAGCCTCCTTTTTTTTGATTGTTCTACTTTTTAAACTTCTTTTATTTCGACAACTTGGATCTACTGCTGCACCTGAAAAAATTGTAGTTCTTTTGTCTGGAAGTTGTTCAAAAGTAGGATCAATTCCTTGATTGAATGATTGAATTTGTTTTAATAATCGCACTGCCTCAAATTCATGAACGGCTTTTGTTTCTTGCTGATCACCAGCTTTTACAGAATCTCCTGTAATACATAAAATATTTTTAATACCTAAGGCATTTGCTCCAAGAATGTCTGATTGTAAAGCAATTTTATTACGATCTCTGCATGAGATTTGCATTATCGGTTCTATCCCATTGTCCAGTAATAGTTTAGACATTGCTAAACTACACATTCTCATTATTGCTCTACTTCCGTCTGTAATGTTAACAGCATGCACCTTATTTCTCAGAAGTTGTGCTATTTTAAGAGATCTTATGGGGTCCCCTCCTCTAGGCGGCATTAATTCTGCTGTAATTACTTTTGAATTTTTTTCTAAAGTTTGCTGAAGTTTTGATTTCAATTGCTTTTTTCCTTACTTGGTTAAGAAGTTTACTGTTACTGCTAAACTCAATTAATATATAAAAGGAACTGTTTAAATGCAAATGGTTGAAGAAGGTGTTAACGACATTGATATGATGGGTCTCTCATCTAGAGAGATGGAAATCATAGATTTAGTAGCCGATGGGCTTACAAATCAAGAGATTGCAGTAAAGCTTACTATTAGTAAAAGAACTGTTGATAATCATGTAAGTAATATGTTCACTAAAACAGGATCAAAAAATAGAGTAGCACTATTAAATTGGGCAATGGATCACGGAAAAATCTGTAGAGATGGATTTAATTGTTGTTCTCTGCCTGATTCAGATTAAAATTATTATTTATATCTTTATCGATACTTACTATTAAATTCATTATACAAAAATGTGCTGAATTCAGTTCAAAAAGTTTTGCATAATCAAGGCATGCTTCTTTATCAGAGTTGACAAATCTTAAAACCCCATCTTTGTCATAAAGACCATACATATCAAAAAAATAATAATAAGAGTATATTGTAAATATAAAAAAAATATAAAGGAAAAGAGAGTTTTTTGGCTAGTTTTTTTAAATCTTTCTTTCCCATTTTGAAAAGGGATGTTTTGTCAGATTAAGATTGGTATATATTTTTAGACCTGTAATTTCTTTTGCTAAAAAAGATGGAAGAATAACTTTTTCTTTTTCTTCAGTAAGCTCAATTTCGGCAATTTCTAAAGGAAAATTTTTGTCTTTAAAGCAATCTATAGTCCAATTTTTTTGATCAACTTCTAAAAAAAATCTTTCTTTTTTAATTATATTGGTTAGAGTTGACATGATTTTTTCTCCTTCACTATTTGGAATTGAGTATTCATATTCGTAATTAGTAAAATTTTTAATATGTTTTTTAAGTGCAATCTTAAAGTTTTTGCCGTTAAATCTGATTCTGATGATCCAATCTTCTAAATCGTAGGAAAGATAGCCCTGCTCTATTACAGTTTTATGAGTAATAAATTCCTTCCATTGATTATTTTTGATAAGAAATCGCCGTTCAATTTCTAATGCCATCTAATTAGTTGGATTATTTTTTAATGATAAATCTCCTTTCCAATCAAGCTTTTTGATTAATGTAATGTAATAGGAAATGCTTTGATTAAATTTAATCATTTTGCAGGGCTTTGTTACTTTATTAATTTCACAATAATCATTTTCTTTTATAGTCATACACTTTGATCCATCTTTCCATAGTTTTATTTCTCTTTTATTCTTTTGAACGACTCTAATAATAACCTTACTTGTATCAGGAATAATAATTGGGCGGCTGGCTAAGCTCATAGGACATATTGGATTTATTACCAATGCATTTATTGAGGGGTGAACTATTGGACCTCCTGCTGCCATAGAGTATGCAGTGGAACCAGTTGAAGAAGAAATAATTAAACCATCGCCTTTATATTCGTTTACTTTCTCATTATCTATTTCGATTTGAATTTGATTGGTTGGAGAAATATCTTCTTCAACAGATTTGAAATAAAAATCATTTAATGCATCATAGCTCTTGAGTACTTTTTTTTCTCTATGCTTTTCGTTACTATAAACATCACAATGCAATCTGTTTCTAGCATCAATAGTGAATTCTTCTTGTTCTAGAATCTTGATAAATGATTGGTCAAATAAAAAATCTTTTTCCTGAGTCAAAAATCCTAAATTACCGCCAATATTAAAACTAAGTATAGGAATATCATAGTTAGCTAATGCATTTGCAGATTTAAGAACAGTACCATCACCACCAAGAACAATTACTACATCAGGTAATGCAGCAAGATTGCAAAAGTATCTTTCTAGTTGATTATTATTAAAATCACTTTCTATCCTTTGTGATTTAATATTTCTATCTTTTAGAACCTTACTACAAAATATGGATGCTTCTTTAGCAACTGAGCTATTAGAACGATATATAATAAGCACCAATGAAAGTTTCACTAGAAGCTTTTTACCACTTTAATAAATTAAAACTTTCCATATCCACAGTGATTCTATTTCTATAAAGAGATAATAAAATTGCTAAACCTACTGCTGCTTCTGCTGCGGCCACTGTAATCACAAAAATCGTAAAAACCTGACCCTGAATAAGGTTATTGTCTATATAAGAAGAAAATGCCATCAAGTTGATATTAACTGCGTTCAACATTAATTCTATGCTCATCAAAACTCTTACTGCATTTCTACTATTTAATAATCCCCAAATACCTATACAAAATAATATTGAGGAAACTATTAAAAATGCTTGCAATGGAATTGTATCTAAATTCATATTAATTTTTTTTCATGAGCAATGGTTCACTTGATTTTTCAATCAACTCTTGGTCAACTGGTAAGCCTGTTGAAATATCTTCATTCATAACATCTCTTCTCGCTAAAACTATAGCCCCAATCATAGCCATTAGAAGTAATACGGATGCCACTTCAAATGGGAGTAAATAATCACTAAATAAGTGTTCTCCAATTCTTATTGTAGATTCCTCACCTATAGACCTATTAGGATCTGCGATACCCCATACATTAGATAAGTCAACTCTAATTAAGAGACTGAGAAGAGTTAAACAAATTGATGTTGATACAATTCTTCTTAACTTAAGGTTATCGATAGGCTTCAAATCTTCTTTTTTATTAACTAACATTATGGCAAAAATGATCAGAACATTAACTGCTCCCACATAAACTAATACTTGTGCTGCGGCAACAAAACTCGCGTTTAAGAGCAAATATAAGCCTGCAACACTCAGGAATACTCCACCAAGCAAAAATGCAGAGTAAACAATACTCTCAAGAAGGATTACACCTAGAGCTCCAACTATTACAACTAAAGATAATACTGAAAAACAAATTATTTGGGTTGTGACTGCTATGGACATGAAATTATTTTATATTAATTTTTTGATATGGTAGCAGGATCATTCTTATCATTAACTTCTGGTTTCATCCAATCATAAACTTCTTCAGGTAATTTACCAACTCGAACATCAGAAGAATTCACTTCATGAGGATCCATAACTCCTTTAGGCAAATAAGCAAGTTCCCTGAGAGGTTTTACAGAAGGATCAGTAGTAACGTTTGTTGGAAGTCTACCTAATGCTATATTGTCAAAATTTAAATTATGCCTATCGAATGTAGCTAGTTCATATTCTTCAGTCATAGATAAGCAATTTG
Source organism: Prochlorococcus sp. AG-679-K21 (assembly GCA_003208885.1). GTDB lineage: Bacteria > Cyanobacteriota > Cyanobacteriia > PCC-6307 > Cyanobiaceae > Prochlorococcus_A. Next base: position 5,687 of record QCUP01000025.1, read on the forward strand.
TAGGACAATATTCAACACAATTCCCGCAAAAAATACAAACTCCAAAGTCTATAGAGTAATTTCTAAGTTCCTTTTTCTTAGTCTCTTTATTCATAACCCAGTCCACTACTGGTAAATTGATCGGACAAACGCGTACGCATACTTCACAAGCTATACATTTATCAAATTCATAATGTATTCTTCCTCTATATCTTTCGGAAGGAATTAACTTCTCATAAGGGTATTGAACAGTAACTGGTCTTCTTCGGAGATGATCAAAAGTTACGGAAAATCCATCAAATAAATACTTACCAGCGCTGAAGGCTTCTTTAATATAATTATTTACTTTTTGAAGAAAATCTTTCATTTTAAAGAAATTACTTTGTTATTTTATTCTAGTGGATTTATTTAATGTTTAAGTATATTTACTTAAACATTATCCACCAAAAAATTGAGGGAAAGCTAATTTTAGTCCTGCTGTCACAAGTAGATTAGCAAGAGATATGGGTAGAAGGAATTTCCATCCTAAATCTAGTAGTTGATCTATTCTCACCCTTGGTGTTGTCCAACGCAATAATATAGCAACAAAAACCAATAGATATGCCTTGAGAACAGTCATTATGATACCTATAGAAGCTGTGAAAACTTGAATCATAGGAGCATCAATTGGAAGATTTATAACTTTAGCTATTATCTCAACAGGAATAGGAAATCCCCATCCACCTAAATAAAGTATAGATACTAATAATGCAGATAGGATTAAGTTTATATAACTGCCTAAATAAAATAAAGCAAATTTCATTCCAGCATATTCAGTTTGATAACCAGCTACTAATTCTTCCTCAGCTTCTGGCAGGTCGAATGGTAGTCTTTCGCATTCAGCAAGAGCACATATCCAGAAAATTATGAATCCAACAGGTTGCCTCCATATATTCCAACTTAATATTCCAGCTCCGCTTTGTTGATTAACAATATCAATAGTACTAAGGGAATTTGTCATTAAAACAATAGCTAGTACAGACAAAGCCAGAGGTATTTCATAGCTAATAGATTGAGCAGCTGCTCTTAATCCACCTAATAGTGAATATTTATTATTCGAAGCGTAGCCACTCATAAGAAGTCCAATAGGTTGAATACTACTCAGAGCTATCCAAAGAAAAATGCCAATACCAACATTACTTATAAGCAAGTTTTGGCCAAAGGGAACAATTAGCCAGGAGAGAATAACCGGTACCAAAACCAATATTGGTCCAGCAGTGAATAAAATCGAATCTGCTTTCGCAGGAATAATATCTTCTTTTACGAGTAATTTCAGACCGTCTGCAATTGGTTGAAGCACTCCTAAAGCCCCTGCATATTCTGGGCCTATTCTTTGTTGGGCAGCAGCAGATATTTTCCTTTCTAACCAAACTGTGACTAATACACCAACTACTGCTGATACTAAAACTAATAACATTGGTAAAGGTAGCCAGATTATATGGGCAAGCTCACTTGAGAGGCCGAAGCCTTTTAAGATTTCATTAAAACTATATTCGAGATCTAATCCGGAGTTCAAAATTTTGTTGTTATTTATTCTTTAGATTAACTCTTCCTAAACAATATGTGTGTTTTTTATGAAAAGCTGAAAATATTATTTTCGATTTTCTAAAGTAATCCAATCTCTTGGAGCCGAACCGGTATAAATTTGAGATGGTCTAAAAATTCTGTTTGCTCCTAATTGTTCCCTCCAATGAGCTAACCAACCTGCGACTCTTGATATTGCAAAAATAGGAGTAAATAAGTCACGGGGAATACCAAGTTTCCTGTAAACAAGGCCAGAATAAAAATCAACGTTTGGAAAAATACCTTTTCCTCCTAGCCTTGGAATAGCCTCTAACTCTAATTTTTTAGCAACTTCATACATTTCATCTTTACCAAATCTCATAAAAAGCTCCTCTGCTAATTTCTGAAGAATAATTGCTCGAGGATCTTTAACTTTATACTCTCGATGACCGAAACCCATTATTTTACTTTTGTTTTGAATTGCATTTTCTAGAAAAGAAGCAGCTTTTTCAGGAGTTTTAATATCTTCTAACATGGCAATTACATCTTCATTTGCTCCTCCATGAAGAGGACCAGCTAATGTTCCTACTGCAGAAGCAATTACCGCGTATGGGTCTGTAAGAGTGCTAGCCGTAACTCGTGCGCTAAATGTACTCGCATTTAAACTGTGTTCTGCATGAAGAATTAGGCATCTATCAAAAACTTTTGCAGCTATAGGATCTTGTTCTTTCTCAGTCAACATGTAAAGAAAATTCGATGAGTAGGATAAATCATCTCTAGGTTGAATGGGATCTTGTCCTTTTCTTATAAGTTGAAATGCAGCAATCATTGTTGGGATTTTTGCAATTAGTCTTATCACTGCGTTGTAAATATAATTGGGATCATCTATTGCTCTTCTTGAGTAAAAAAGACCAAGAGAGGCGGCACTAGACTGCAGAGCATCCATGGGGTGCCCTGTGGCAGGGAAGCATTTCATCATATCTCTTACTCTGAAGCTTAATCTCCGATGCATCTGTACTTCTTGTTCAAAATCCCTTAGTTCTGTTGCTGAAGGTAATTCTCCCCAAATTAATAAAAAAGCAGTTTCTAAGAAACTACTTTTCTGTGCTAATTCTTCAATTGAATAGCCTCTATATAATAATTTCCCTTTTTGACCGTCAATATCACATATTGATGAATTAGTTACTGGAACACCCTCTAATCCTGGTTTTAAAATTAGTTTATTAGTATCCAAAATTTTAATGTGATATAAATCGTTTATAGGTCTAAGATAGTCAAATATTTTTTAGTTAACCACAAGATATCAATCAAATTTAATTATTAAATATTTTCAAATTAGTTTCTGCATAATAAATAGGAGCTGTTTCTGGAATAGATTGTTTGATTATTGCTTTAAATTCCATAATTGATACATTAATTACATTTTTAAAAATGTAATTAATGTTTTCTAAATAAGAGACATTGTTATTGTGACTAGAGTAAGGAGTCTTAAGATTTATTTTTTTATTTAGAAAATATTTAGCATGACGATCACCTCTTAAACCAAAAAATTCATTTGAAATTAAATCTATATCCTCTTCATTTATCAAAGTGTTACTAATAAAGTTTAGATTATCAGTTTCAACTAAAAAAATATTTTTATAATTAGTCTGTTTTATAATATTTTCTTCCTTTTTAAGAACATCTTTTGAATATATTGTATAAATATTATTATTATTTTCTATACTATTTTTATTAAAATCTGCTAATAATTTTATTCTCTCGATAGAAAAATTGTTCTTATCATAAATTAATAACCAATTAGTATCTGAACTTAGAAATAGTATATTTTGTTTTAATTTATTATTTATTTCTTTAATAAAATCTTTTTCAAAATTATTTATTTCTATATTATCAAGATATTCATTAGAATCTAATAAATTATTATAAATTGATATTTGATAATTTTTTTTATCTAATAAATTCACTTTATCTATATTTTTATAAGATATAATATCTGAACTTCTGTTTTTATTAATTAAATAAGACTTTAATATAAGATTTGTATCTTTAAAATGAAATAAATTGACTAAATAGTCCTCTTTTTTTAGAGGATAATTTTTGTTATTTAATAGGTCATTTGTTTTAAAGTTATTAGTAAAAAAGATATTATGCTCATTTTTAAAATTATTTAATACTTCTTTCAAAGAGATATATTTTTTTTCGATATTTTTATCAAAATTAATTGATTCTAAAGCATCAAGTATTAAGGTTTTATTAGAGGAAGTAATTATATAATTATCATTGGTTCTATATATATATTTTAAATAATTTAATTTATTTTCTCTAAATATTTTAATTAATTTATCAGGCACATCAATTTTATTGGTAAGATTTAAAATATCATCTATATTTTTGTTTTCCTTAATTTTGAATATTATTAAGGCATCATCCATATCTTTTTCTTTATTGTCGTAGGTAGTTATTGCAAGTTCATCATTATAAATATCTTCTAACTTGTTTGTACCTAAATCTATGCCTAAGTAAGCCAGTATACTCTCCTTTATCATAAGAAGCTCATCTTGATTTTTTGTTTCAAAGCTTTTTCTTATAAAATTAGTGATTTTTGAACTTTTAGTATTTGAAATGAATAATGTTTTATTATCTTTCGGTAAGTACTTCAAGATTTTTAATTCTGAAATATCATCTTTGCTTACTTTATTTAAACTATAAGAAATTTCTTCAAATCCAAAAATACAACATAAGAATAATATTGTTATTACAGTTAAGTATTTAATATTCATTATTCATTGTTTTATTTTTATTTTTAACAATAAACATGTTCTTGCAACCTTACTTATAAAATTGTTAATAACAAATATTAAATTCTAACAATTGGGAAATTATCCAAAAACTTTAAATGCTTTTGAGCTTAATGAATGGTTTAATTCTGAAGATGAAAATCCTATTATTATTGATGTTAGAGAGGATTCAGAACTTGAGATTGCTTGTTTCCCTAAGGAATTTCTACATTTACCAATAAGTAAAGTTTCGGCCCAGTACGTAAAAACAAAAATGAGTGATGCTAAAGATAAAAAGTATGTTGTTCTTTGTCATGCCGGTATCAGAAGTTATAATTTTGGACAATGGTCATTAGATAACAAACTAGTAAAAGAGATTTGGAATCTTGAAGAAGGTATAGATGGATGGAGTAAATATATTGATCAAACAATTCCTAGATATTAATTACTAAATATCCAAAGATGATGCGACTGTATTAACATCCTTATCTCCTCTCCCAGAACAATTAATTACTATTTCTGTATCTTTATCTAAGGTAGGACATAATTTTTCCAACCATGCAAAGGCATGAGCTGTTTCGAGTGCAGGGATAATTCCCTCTAATTCACTCACTAGTTTTAAAGCATCCAAAGCTTCTGCATCAGTAACAGAGCCATATTCTGCTCTTCCTATATCTTTTAAATAACTATGTTCAGGACCTACCCCAGGATAATCAAGACCTGCACTAATAGAATGTGCTTCTTGTACTTGACCATCCTTATCTTGTAAAAGAAGACTCATTGATCCATGTAATATTCCTACGGATCCTTTAGTAATAGTCGCAGCATGTTTTTCAGTATTAACCCCGCTTCCTGCCGCTTCAACTCCAATTAGTCGCACTGATTTTTCTTTTACGAAAGGATGAAAAAGACCCATTGCATTTGAACCTCCGCCTACACAAGCAAGCAAAATGTCAGGTAATGATCCAAATGATTCAAGACATTGTTTTTTAGCCTCTTCTCCAATAACTGCATGAAAATCTCTAACAATCATTGGAAATGGGTGTGGTCCGGCAACTGACCCCAAAATATAGTGTGTTGTCTCTACATTGGATACCCAATCCCTTATAGCTTCACTAGTTGCATCTTTGAGAGTTGCAGTACCTGAAGTGACAACTTTAACTTCTGCGCCTAAAAGTTTCATCCGAAAGACGTTTAATGATTGTCTTTTTATATCTTCTGCCCCCATGTAGATAATGCATTGCAAGCCAAATCTCGCGCATACAGTAGCTGTAGCAACTCCATGTTGCCCAGCACCTGTTTCTGCAATTATTCTTTGTTTACCCATTCTTATTGCTAATAAAGCTTGCCCTAACGCATTATTGATTTTATGAGCACCAGTATGATTTAGGTCTTCTCTTTTTAGCCATATCCTGGTAGTAGAAGTTTTTGTTTGGTAGTATTCAGTAAGTCTTTTAGCTTCATATAATGGGGTCTCTCTTCCTACATAAGTTTTCAGCAAATGATTTAATTCATTAACAAATTGTTTATCTTTCCACGCATCAGAGGCTGCCTCTTCCAGTTCAAAAAGAGCTGGCATTAGTGTTTCAGGGACATATTGACCTCCATATTTTCCAAACCTTCCTTCTTTTGAAGGTTGATTTAAATCATCATTATTATTTTGATCCTGACGGGAAATTGTACTTACCAATTTTTTATAGTATAAGTATGAACTAACTATAGATTATATAAAAAATAATGGGAAAAAAAAATTGGATTGAATTTGATAATCAGGAAAATATATATAAAGAAGAACCTAAAGAAGAGAATTTTAAAAAAATATCAAAAATAAATATCTCTAAACAAAAAAAAGGTAAAAAAGGAAAAACTATTACTTTAATAAAAGGTTTAGCTATTAATAATGAAATAGAAGTTAGGGCATTACTAAAAAAAATGAAAGTGTTTTGTGGTACAGGAGGAACTGTAGTAGGTGAAAATATTCAATTACAAGGAGATATGGTAAACAAATCAATTGAGTTTTTTCGCAAAGAAGGATTTCAAAATTTATGAGTCAAGAGTTAAAATAAATTTTTACTTTAAGAAAAATAAAAAAATGACGGACTTAAATCAGGAAAATTCAGGAAAAAATATAAAATGGCACAATTTAAGTATTGATAGAAATAAGTTAGAAAAAATGAGAGGCCATAAAGGAATGGTAATTTGGTTTACAGGTTTATCAGGGTCTGGGAAAAGTACCTTAGCCAATGCTGTCAATGAGGTTTTACACTTGGATGGTTTATCAACTTATGTACTAGACGGAGATAATATTAGACATGGCTTATGCAAGGATCTTGGATTTTCTGAGAAAGATAGAGAAGAAAACATAAGAAGAATAGGAGAAGTAGCTAATTTATTTATGAACGCTGGAATCATCACTATTACTGCATTTGTTTCCCCTTTCATTAGTGATAGAAATAAGGTTAGAAAAATTATTGGATCAAAGGATTTTATTGAAGTATATTGCGCTGCAGACATTGATGTATGTGAGAGTAGAGATACTAAAGGTTTATATAAAAAAGCACGTTTGGGAGAAATTAAAGAATTTACCGGGATATCTAGTCCATATGAGGCACCTGTAAATCCAGAAATAGTTGTTGATACAGGTTCTTTAGATTTATATGATTCTGTTGACAAAGTTATTAATTTTCTTAGAGAACATAATTTACTTAAAAGGGTTTAATTTATAAAAATCCATTTAGTCAGTTTTCAGGTAATTATCAGCACCCATATTAGTCAATTTACTATTTTTAGTTCTTACTTGTGCATGCATATTCTCTCTAAATTTTTTAATTTTTACTCTTAAAGCTTCATCAAATAAACTAAGGATTTGAATTGCTAATAAGCCAGCATTTTTTGCACCGTTTATTGCAACTGTTGCTACTGGAATCCCTGCAGGCATTTGAACTATTGATAATAGGGAGTCAATTCCTCTCAGAGTTTTACTCTCTACCGGTACTCCTATGACAGGAATGCATGTTAGCGAAGCTATCATTCCTGGCAGGTGAGCAGCTCCACCGGCCCCTGCGACAATAACTTTTATGTTTTCTGATTCTGCTTTTTTTGCATATTCCATCATTTCCATTGGTGTACGATGTGCAGAAAGTATACCAATCTCTGTTTCTATCCCGAATTCGTTCAAAATATCTATTGCAGGTTTCAAAGTTTTTAGATCTGAATCACTTCCCATTACTACAGCAATTTTACAAATATTTCTGGAATTCAATTCTGACAAAATAACAAATCAATTCTTTTCTTATAATGACGTGCAATTACTTGTGCGCTAGTTAGTTAGTATAAAAAAGACTAATTTTGTATGAATTGTTATGACATCTAATAAAAATCTTGAAAAAAGTGAAGTTAGGGAGTATTTCAATGGGACCGGTTTTGATCGATGGAGAAAAATTTATAGTAAATCAGAAGAAATCAATACAGTGCAGAAAAATATTAGAAAAGGTCATCAAAAGACTGTCGATGATGTCGTTTCTTATGTGAAAAATTACCCTGAATTAACAAGTAAGTCTTTTTGTGATGCTGGTTGCGGTGTTGGAAGTTTAGCTATTCCTTTACTAAAGCTTGGTATAAAAGATTTGCAGGTAAGCGACATATCTTCTGAAATGATTCAAGAAACAAAGAAACGCATCAATGCATTATGTCTAAGTCAAAGAAAAATTAAATTTCTAACGCGTGATCTTGAACAGTTGAATGGATTATTTGATGTTGTTATTTGTTTAGATGTATTTATTCATTACCCACAACCTGTTGCTGAAGAAATGGTCAGACATTTATGTGACTTGAGTAAAGAGAGACTAATAGTTAGTTTTGCTCCTTATACACCAATATTGGCCGTGTTAAAGAATATCGGAAAGTTGTTTCCCGGGCCAAGTAAAACTACTAGAGCTTATACATTAAGAGAGAAAGGTATTATAAATGCTGCTAATGAAAAAGGTTTTACTGTAGTTCAAAAAAAATTAAATCAAGCTCCATTTTATTTTTCCAAACTAATTGAATTTAAGAAAGTTAAATAAATTACTTCACTAGGTGATTTTCAAGTGCATAACGGACTAATTCGGTTCTGCTAGATGTACTCGTTTTAATAAAAAGCCTGCTTACATATTTTTCAACATTTCTAATAGAGGTTTCTAGTTGTCTGGCTATTTCTTTATTCATAAGCCCCTCTGCTACAAGTTGAAGTACGCTTGCTTCTCTTGGCGTAAAACTAGGTATATCTATAGAATTTTCTTGATTGAGTGGATTCTGATCTGTAAGCATAGATTTTATTTCAGTGATCTGTTTTGCCATTTTACTTACATCAATATCAGCAAATCGGGCTGCTTCTTTCAGTAATCGCTCTTGCCTATTAATTACATTTTTAACTCTTGCAGATAATTCATCTGGATCAAAAGGTTTAGAAATATAATCATCAATACCTGCAAGATATCCTTGAGTTCTATCTAATGTCATTCCCTTTGCTGTAAGAAAGATAACTGGAGTACCCCCTAGCTTTTCATCTCCTCTTATTTTTTCTAATAAAGCATAACCATTTGATCTCGGCATCATAATATCGCTAATAATTAGATCTGGGAAAATTGTTTGAGCTTTTTCCCATCCATCCTCTCCGTCAACCGCAATAAAAA
>QCUP01000026.1 GCA_003208885.1 Prochlorococcus sp. AG-679-K21
TTTTCTTCAATAGCTTTACTAATTCCAGAAGTCACCAAATTCGCTGCTTCATTCCAACCAAAATATTCAAGCATCATTACTCCACTAAGGATTACCGAACCCGGATTAATTTTGTTTAATCCGGCATGTTTTGGAGCTGTTCCATGAGTTGCTTCAAAAATTGCGGAATTATCCCCAATATTAGCTCCTGGAGCCATACCTAGGCCTCCCACAATTGCAGCAGCAGCATCAGACACATAATCTCCGTTTAAGTTCAAGGTCGCAAGAATAGAATATTCTTGAGGCCTTGTTTGAATTTGTTGGAAAATACTGTCTGCAATTCGATCATCAACCATAATGAGTTCTTTCCATTTATTATTTCCATGAGAATTTGATATTGAGGCTATTACTTCTTTTATTTCTTCGCAAATAAATGCTTTTTTATTACTTGTTAACTTGTCATAGCCTGGCTCTATCTTTCTGGCATTATTTTCGATTGTAATTTCTGGATTTTTGTGAATATTGTCTAAAATCCAGCTTTCTCTTTCCGTAATGCAGTCTGCTCTGAATTCATTTACTGCTAATTCATATCCCCAATCTCTAAAGGCACCTTCGGTATATTTCATGATATTGCCTTTATGAACAAGAGTTACATGCTTTTTATTCCCTGATAATCTTTTTGCATGTTCTATTGCCTTTCTTATATGCCTTTGACTTCCTAACTTACTTACGGGTTTTATGCCAATGCCTGAACCATCTGGTATAGATCTATTTTTTAAATTTTTGCTATTTGGAATGACAACATTATTTAGATGATTAATTAAAGCAATGCATGTATGATCATCGGCTTCCCATTCAATACCCATATAAATATCTTCTGTATTTTCTCTATAAACAATTACGTCTAAATTTTGTGGATTTTTATGAGGACTAGGAGTCCCTGAATAGTATTTACAAGGTCTAACGCAGCTATATAAGTCAAAAATTTGTCTTAAAGCGACATTTAAAGATCTAATTCCCCCTCCGATAGGAGTTGTTAATGGGCCTTTAATTGCAACTCCAAAGTGTCTTATTGCTTCAATAGTATCCTGTGGTAAATAGTTGTAAGTTCCATATATTTCACAAGCTTCGTCTCCAGCATAGACTTTGAACCAATTAATTTTTCTTTCATCTCCATAACTTTTTTTTATTGCTTCATCAAGAACAAGTTGAGTAGCTGGCCAAATATCTACCCCAGTACCGTCACCTCTTATATAAGGGACAATAGGATTATTAGGAACATTAGGCTTACCTTGATTAAAAGTAATTAACTCTCCTTCTGTGGGTAAATTTAATTTTTCAAATTTAGGCATAGCACTTGATTGAATAGTAAAAAAGTCAATTAATAAAATATTTTTGTATCTTAAATTGAAATTAAGGATATTCCTTAAAAACTAGAAATTAATTATTCAAATGTGAATAGATAATAGTTTAATAATGAGCATTTCAACATCTTTGTTAAAAGAAAAAGAATTTAATAAGCAAGGATGAAGAAATTATGTCAACTTCAATCAAACGTTATTAGTGCTTATGAATGCAAGTTCAAATGTTAGCAATGTTGAAATAGCTAATAAGATAGCCACTACCGCAGCATTATTTCGTAAATATTTCCCAGATGCGAGTGTTAATTTTAGTCCTTGGGATAACTCAAATGATAGAGACTGGTTTGATACTCTTGATTTTTCTTTTCATTTTCCAGGCTGGAGTCCAAGTATAGAATGTAGAGCAGTTTTACTTCAGTTGAGAATTGACAATAATTGTGAAAATGGAGTACCTAAATTGTTAGGAATAATAATGCGCGGAATGATAATTCCAGCTGAAAGATGGAGAGTAGCTACTATTGGTGAGTGGGAGATGACTGGGACTCATTTACCTCAAAAGGAACAAAAAGATAATCTTTTTTTAGTTTGTAAAGAACTTTACAATTTATTCTCTACAACATCCACTGGTAACAAAAATTAGCTGTTTTATATATTTTCCTTGTAGATTAAATATATGTACAATTCTGAAAATACATAAATGGCAGTTGCTCTTGCAGGACAATTAAAAGAAGGGACAAAAAAATCCCATACAATGGCAGAAAATACCGGCTTTGTTGCTTGTTTTTTAAAAGGTGTTGTTGAGAAAAAATCATATAGAAAGCTGATAAGTGATTTATATTTTGTTTATGAAGCTATGGAAGAAGAAATTGAAAGATTGGTTCAAGAGGAACACCCTGTAATAAAACCTATCGGCTTTAAATCACTTTTTAGAAAAGAAACACTTGCAAATGATCTGAAATTTTATTTTGGGGATAATTGGCAGAATGAAATTAATATTTCTAAATCGGCTAAAGAATATGTAAACAGAATACACTTGGTGGCAAAAAAATCTCCTGAATTATTGGTTGGCCATCACTATACACGCTATATAGGAGATTTATCTGGCGGCCAAATTTTAAAAACAATAGCAAAAAAAGCTTTAAATTTAGATGGAAATAATGGTTTAAACTTTTATGAATTTAAAAATATTGATAATGAAAAAGAATTCAAAGAGGAATATTCTAAGACTCTTAATCAACTCCCAATAAATCAAAATGTTGCTGATCAAATAATTGATGAAGCTAATCAAGCTTTTACTTATAATATGAAAATGTTTAAGGAGCTTGAAGGTAACTTAATAGCTGTACTAGGAAAAATTGTTTTTAATTATATTACAAAGAAAGTTAGGAAGGGGAGTACAGAAACTTAATATTTATGTTTGAATCATTAAAAAATTTTGTCAAGGCGAATATAGAAGATTTAGATGGTAAAGAATTAGAATTATCAAAAGAATTCAAAGAACATCATAATAAAGACTCTAAATATATTATTAAAAATTGGCTCTTTGAATCTCCACAATATAGAAAGTGGAGAATTACTAAATTAGATGGAGGAGATAAGCTTCAAGTTTTTAATACTGTTGCTTATCCAAATTTTAAAAGTGAATTTCCTATCTTAGGTGCTGATATTTTATGGTTTGGAACTTCTCAAAAATTGCTAGCTATATTTGATTATCAACCATTAATTCAAGAAAAAACATATCTTCAGAAATATTGCTCAAGTTTAGACTTTATTAAAAACCAATATTCTGTATTTGATAATAATAAAATGAAAAATATATATGATTCAAAAAAATATTTTTCGCCATGGGTAATGATTTGTAGAGGTAATAAATTAAATCTTGATAGAGATTTAAATAATATATTTTTTTCCTTTGTTAGTGATTATTTAATAAATAATAAACTAAACCAAAATAATCAATTTTTAAATTTGGAACAAATAAAAAAGAATCACGTAGATTACGATAAATACAGTGCTGAAAAAGATCCTGCTGACAAGTTATTTAAAACATTTTTTGGTGAAACTTGGACTGAAAATTTCATTAATAATTTTCTTTTTACCTTAAATCATAATCCTTTAGAGTAAATGCTAATTCAAAATACTATTTTTTATAGCCAGAAATGGCGATGGGCAAAATTTATAAAACTTTTAATTTCTCAGTTAACTAAATATCATTGCGTAGAACATAAAATACCTTCTGATTTTTCTTATAAAGAGTCCACCTATGGTTCAAAAAAATCAAAAAATAATGTGAATCTTTTCACGTGGGGTGCAACTCATCAGAAAAGAATTAACTTCGCAAGAGCTGTATGTATTAATAGTCCAAGTTATTCTGTTTTGAATTTTTTAATTATCCCAAATACTAGCTATAACATTCCATTCCTAGGAGTAGATTTTGTTTCTTTACCTACCAGTCATTTATTAGTTTTAGATTTTCAGCCATCTTTAAAAGTCGAAAATCAGTTTAATTCTGAATTACTAGAACAACTAATAAAACTTCAAAAATCTTGTCATTCATCTCTTCCTGTTGCTGAAAAAATGTCTAGAGATGTAGCAAGATTTTTTTCCCCAGGATTGATTTGGTCTAGATTACCAAAACAACAAGATAGTGATAATTTGATAGAAAATCAGCTTTATTATTCTTTCAAAGAATATTTAAATTTATATCTTAAAACTCTTTTTGAAAGTGAGGAAGTGGGGCAAGGTTTACAGCAAGAGTTAATTAATGGTCAAAATGATTATTTGAACTTCAGAAGGGATAAAGACCCAGCAAGGCCAATGTTATCAAGTTTATTTGGTAAGGATTTTACAGAATCCTTAATTAATAAACTATTATTTCCTACTAATAAAGTTTTATAATTTAAGATATTTCAAATTAAATGAAAAAACAGTCTGTTCTTTTTGTATGTTTGGGTAATATTTGTAGGTCTCCTGCTGCCGAAGCTATATTCCTAGATTTAATTAATAAAAAAGGATTAAAAGATTATTTTATTGTTGATTCTGCAGGAACTGGCAGTTGGCATATAGGGAAGAAGGCTGATACTAGAATGAGAATAGCTTCTCATAAAAGGGGTCTAGAAATCTTAAGTAAAGCTAGGCAAATAAATTCTAATGATTTTGAAAAATTTAACTATATAGTTGCTATGGATGACTCAAATTTTGAAAATATTATTGATCTTAAATCTCAAATTTCATCATCTGATTTTTCATCAATAAAAAAGATACAAAATTTCAGATCCATTTTTCAAGAGATAGAAGTCCCCGATCCTTACTTTGGAGGAGACGAAGGATTTGAACATGTCCTTGATATTTTAGAAGACTCTGTGAGTGGTTTTTTAGATACTATTTGTTAATTTATTCTACTTGTATCTCTTTAGGAATCTTTAAATTGTAGATGTTAATAATTTTTCCTACCACCTCATTAATAGTATAACCGTCTGTAATAAGTTCAATTGCATCTTTTGCTTTTTTGAGAGGAGAAATTTCTCTTGTTGAATCCTCAAAATCTCTTTTTCTTATAAGTTCTCTTAATTGATTGAAGTCAATTTCTTCAGTACCTCTTAGTTCTAATTCAGACTTTCTTCTTTTTGCTCTTTCGTCAATACTAGCTGTAAGGAAAATTTTAATTTCTGCATCTGGAAAAACAGTTGTTCCTATATCTCGCCCTTCAGCCACTAATCCACCAGATTCACCAATTTTTCTTTGCTCATTCACCAAAAATTCTCTAACTTTTTTTATTGAAGAAATTTGAGAAACAATAGAACTGATTTCTTGTGAACGAATTTCTTCAGTAACACAAAAATGATTTATGAATACATCTTGTTGGGAAATAGAATTTGACTTGAAAATAATGGAAATATCACTAAGAATTTTATTTAATTCTGAATCTTTAGCATAATCAATCTTTTCTTTCATAAAGAGCCAGCTTATCGCTCTATACATTGCTCCAGTATCTAGATATAAAAGATTTAACTCCTTGGCAATTAACTTTGTTATGGTACTTTTCCCTGAACCTGCTGGCCCATCAATAGCAATAATTGGGTTTCTTTTCATAAGAAAAACGTGATCAATTAATCTTGTTTTTCCACATTTTATCGCACCAGCTAAAATTGAAATATTATCATTTGCTCGGACCTTTTTCAAAGTATATGGATGTAAATGTTCTAAATATTCAACTGAAATATTTTTTGATTCGAGTTTTTTTATTAGTTGTTTTATGTTAATCTTTTTATCCTTTTTAAAATTTTTTTTTGCATGGCCTAGTTCATTTGAAAATAGTTTGAGAATTTTCCTTTCATTTTCAGATAAGAGCTTGTTACGCGAACTAAATGGCACGCCATCAGATTCTCTTTGAGTAGGAACTGAGATGATATTGATTTTTAAGTTTTTTTCTTCTATAAGGTTTTTTATAATTAATATTTGCTGCCAATCTTTTTCTCCCAAATAAAGATTTTTGGGTTTTACAAGTTTTAGTAATCTGTAAACAACAGTACAAACCCCATCAAAGTGACCAACTCTTTTTAGCCCACATAAAGCTGAAGATAATTCTTTAGAAGCTTTCAAATAACTTATATTTTTATTATTAGGAGGATAGATATCAATTGTATCTGGAATGAAAATTGCATCTGCCCCATTGGAAAAAGCAATGTCAATATCTTTATCAACATTTCTAGGGTAGCTTTTAAGATCTTCTTTGCTGTCAAATTGAAGTGGGTTAACAAAAATACTGACTATATTGATATTACAAGTTGAACTTTTTGCAATTGATATTAATTTTTGATGACCTTCATGAAGATTACCCATAGTTGGGATGAAGTTAATATCACTTTTGAGATTTAGTCGCCATTGTTCAAGGTCGTCTGTTTTTCTTATTATCTTGTTCACTTTGTTTTAAAAAATAAATCTATTTAATAAATAATTACTGGACAAAAGTAATCTACGGAGGAATATCTATATAAGTGAAGTCTATCATTTTTATTTTATGGATTACAAAACATCGGGAGTCGATATAGAAGCTGGGAGAGAATTTGTCTCCGAAATCAAACAAGCTGTTGATTCAACTCATTCATCTAATGTCATGGAGGGTATTGGAGGATTTGGAGGTTTATTTAAACTACCCCTTGAAGGTTTTAAAAAACCTGTCTTAGTATCGGGGACTGATGGTGTTGGTACAAAATTGGAATTAGCGCAAAACAAAAAATTTCATTTTGAAGTAGGTATTGACTTAGTAGCAATGTGTATAAACGATATCATCACAACTGGTGCAAAGCCATTATTTTTTCTTGATTATATTGCTACGGGTAAGCTTGAAAAAAATCAATTATTAGAGGTTGTTAAAGGTATTGCATATAGTTGTGGAGAAAATAACTGTTCTTTACTTGGAGGAGAAACTGCAGAGATGCCAGGATTTTACTCAAAGAATAAGTATGATTTGGCAGGGTTTTGTGTTGGAATAGTTGATGAAGAAAAATTAATTAATGGTAAAAAAATAAGTGAAAATGATTTGATAATCGCATTACATAGTGACGGGATTCACAGTAACGGATTTAGTTTAGTTAGAAAAATAATAGAAAATAATAATCAAATTGAGGAACAATTTGAAAAAAAGTACAATCTAGATTTTTATGATCATTTATTAAAACCAACAAAAATTTATTTTAAAATTGTAAATCAAATTTTATCTCACAATATTCAAATAAAGGGCATGTCTCATATCACTGGAGGAGGAATTCCTGAAAATTTACCGAGGTGTATGCCCTCTGATTTTATTCCTTACATAGACAAAAAATCTTGGAAAATTCCTGATATCTTTCAGTTTCTAAAGGATGTTGGTCAGATTCCTGAACAAGATTTTTGGAATACCTTTAATCTTGGGGTTGGCTTTTGTTTAATAATTGATAAGAAATATAAGGATGAGATTTTAAATATTTGTGATGCCAACGAAATATCCAGTTGGGTATTAGGGAAGGTTATCAGGAAAGATAATTCAAAAGAGAATAATTTTTTGCCTGAAATAATAATTTAAATCGCTTGAATAAAATATAATTGAGAAATTACAAATTAAATTTATCTACACAAATGAAAAAGTAAGGTGTAATATAATAAAATACCGCCGAGTTATATCGGAAATTTAAGTAAGTAGATTTTAACTTTAATTTAATGCCCTTGGAAAATAATCAAAGAATTAAACGTAGACGTAGTTCAGCTGGACCTACACCTCCTAAAAGACCAATAGGTAATAATTCAGATTTTAATGGTCGCCAAAATCAAGGCCCCCGCCCAACTTTTTTAACTTTAAGAGATCATGGAAAAGTTTTTGTTGCTGATTTACCAAATTTATCTGATGGACAATTAGCTCATATAAGTAAAGAAGCTAATGAGGTTTTAAATAGTCTTGAGAAAAGGCTAAGTGCTCTTGAGAATGAATCAAATTCTATAAATTCTGAAAATGATACTTTGATAAAAGCATCTACTAAAAAAGATGTAACACTCAGATTTATAAAATCAATAGAAGAAGAACAAGATCATAGAAAGAATAATCCTGCGTTAAGAGATGCTGCTTCTGAATCATTACCAAGAACATTTCTTGAGGTCGCCAGACATAGACTACCTGGGGCAACTTTTGATTCCCTTCTTAGGGAAGCCCTTGAGGCCTGTGCGGTGGATGAAAATACTAAGGAAAGTGAAGTCATTAATGAACCTAAAGAATCTGTAAAGATTATGGATATACCCTCTTCTAACGCTAATCCTTCTTTTGTTGTTAGTATCGATACAAGCAAAAAAAATGATAATGGAAGCTTATAAGCTTAACCTTAATTTAATAAGTGATCAAACTAAAAATCAATCTCGAGTTTCTCTAGAAAAAGATAAGATTTTGTGTAATCACTGTAAAAGGACTGCTTCAAACGGGATACGTTGTTTAGGTATATGTGTTGCTGATAATGAATATTAGAAAGATTAACTTTTCAAAAAAACTAATACTAAGTTTTACTTTTTGAAAAAGAAATATAGTTCAGTCGCAATAGATTAAACAATTCTGATTAGTAGGATTTTCTTTACATTCTTTATCCCAGAAGGTTTGAAATTCCAGAGTGGATTCTTCAAGTTCTTTTGGAGTTTCATTAAGATTTAATCCTGCATAGTTAAATGCCGTTAAGTATTTTGGAAGGATATTGAATTGATTTAATAGTTTCATGAAGTCTCTTACATACATATTTTATTTTCCTTCAACTAATTTAAAATTCATAGAGTATTTAAACCCAATTACAACTTATTTTTTTTAATGTTTTATTACTCTAGATACAAAGAGTATTGAGAATATATTAATCAAAAGAATACTCAAAAACTTTAAAATAACGGTTGTATGATTCGAAAGGGGCAAACAAATCCCTCTCTATTTTGTTTATACAAGTTCAAATACTTTGGTTTTCATATATTCAAATTTATTGATCATTGTATTTAATCAATCTGTATTATTCTCGGATCTCTTCTGAAATATGAGATTTTGGTTGATTAATTTCTAGTGTTTTGTAATCTCCACTCATAAATGTTCCAGAATTTATAAATTTATACTGATTTATCTAAAGATTTTTCTTTATGGATAAGCAAAAAATAAAATCCCCTCCTTTTTTAATTTAATTTTTAATTCTTTTCTGAAGTGATGAAAAAATATGATATTTCTATTTTGATAAGCATCTAAAGGGGACATATCTTTATTACTTTAAAACTTTCCCTATGGGCTTTAATGGGAAAATACAAATAGGTTCATAAAACCTGATAAATTATCAGGTAACATGCCCTTTACTTACTGTTCAGTCTAAAAGAATTGAAATACGAAAATCGCTACGAAAAACTTCAGTTCTTGGAACGCTTTACAGGGAATATTGTCACTAATTTGAAAAAGGCGGCACCCAGATTCGAACTGGGGATAAAGGATTTGCAATCCTCTGCCTTACCACTTGGCCATGCCGCCGATAGAGATATGATTGAATCACTTAATGATCCTACCAGTAACGCGTCTAATTCTCTATTAATTATATGTAATGGACATGGGGAAGATGTAATCGCATTAGAAATAATAAAAAGATTCTTAAAAAAAATAAAAATTAAAAAAATTGAAGTTATGCCATTGGTTGGAAAAGGTAAAGTATTTGACTCTATAAAATCAAAGAAGTTTAGCAAAATTGGTTCTCTAAAGGAATTACCAAGCGGGGGTTTCAGTAATCAAAGCCTAAAAGGATTTCTCCTTGATTTTTTTGCAGGGTTTTTAGTAGATACTTTTAAAAACTTTTTAATTTTAAGAAGTAGGTCAAAAGATAATTACAAAATTATTGCCGTGGGTGATTTATTGCCTTTATTTTTTGCATGGATTTCGAAATGTGAATTTAGTTTTGTCGGCATGCCTAAAAGTGACCACACATGGAGTAACGGGCCAGGATGGGCATTGAGTGATTTTTATCATAAATTTAAAGGCTCTGAATGGGATCCTTGGGAAATTTTTCTAATGAGGTCTACTAGGTGTAAAAGTTTAATAATGAGAGATGAAATTACAGCAAATAATCTTAAAAAAAAGAAGATTAGTGCGAGATATTTTGGTAACCCAATGATGGATTTTGTAGAAAAGAAAAATGAAAGAATTTCTAATATTATTATGTTTAATAGAATAATTTTAATAATAGGAAGTCGATTCCCTGAAGCTTTAAATAATCTCGATATTTTTTTAAAATGTTTAGAAGATTTAAAGATGTCGAATGATTTGATTATTCTTTTGCCTTTAAGTATTAATGCAAATGTTTGTACAGTAAAGAGTCATTTATCAAATAATGGTTATTTGGAACAGAATAATGTGAAGTTTTGGGTTGGTGAAGATTCAGTTTGGGAAAATAAAGATAAATATATTTTGTTAGGTAAAAGTACTTTTAATCAGTGGGCTAATATGGCCTGCGTTGCTTTGTCAAATGCAGGCACGGCTACAGAACAAATAACTGGCCTTGGGGTACCTTCTATTTCTCTTCCTGGCGATGGCCCTCAATTCACAAAATCATTCGCGAAAAGACAATCTAGATTATTAGGAGGAAGTGTATTAGTTTGCGATAATAAAAAAACTCTTATAGATAATCTAGAGGTTCTACTAAATAAAAAAGATAACAGATTACAACAAGTAAAAATCGGAATGAAAAGAATGGGTAAAAGTGGGGCTAGTAAAAAAATTGTAGATCATATAAATTTAAATTTGTTAGCTTGATCAAGTAATATTTAAAAAGGTTTTGTAAATTTTTTATGTACCCTATTAATGATCGGCAATATCTAACAACATGCTCAGAGATAGCTAAGTTATTGAGTGTAAGTTTGTCTTCAGCAAAAAAAAAAGTAGAAATTCAAATTGCAAAAAAAGGTTCTAAAACCATTGAAGAAAAAAGACAAGTCGCACAAGATCTTTTGAAAACATGTGAAAAGGACAATGGAAACAATTTAAGTTCATCTGAAATACTAGATAAACTTATGTCGACTCTAGAAAATGAAGATAATTTTATAACTGAGGATTAATTAATGTTCAAATATATTCGAAAATTTTAATATATCTAATTCAGCATGAACTGAAATTGTCCTAAAACATTTTTGAGCTAATTCATATCTTCCTTCTCTGTTAAGAATATTCCTTAATTTGTGCATTGCCTTAATTAAATATCTAACGTCATTGGCAGCGTAATTAATTTGCTTATTAGATAAATCTTCCGAGCTTCCCCAATCACTACTTTGCGAACTTTTATCTAATTCTACTCCTATTAATTCATGTATTAAATCTTTTAAACCATGTTTATTTGTGTAAGTTCTAGCTAATTTACTAGCTATTTTTGTACAAAAAATATTTCTTGTATTAATTTCAAGATTACACTTTAGAGCTGCTACATCAAATCTGGCATAGTGAAATATTTTCATTATTTTTTTATCTTCAAATAATTTTTTTATATTGGGTGATTCTGAGTTGTTAAGTTCTATCTTTATGCAAGCAGTTAAATTTAATTCATTACATATTTGTATCAAACACAACCTATCTCTTCCATGTACTAATCCCATTGCTTCAGTATCTACAGCTAAATAAGATGATTCCTTGTAGAGATTATATAAATCACTATTTATATCATTATGGGAAAAAGTTATTTCTTTATTTTTCTCACCATTATTCATAAGTATTAACGATAATTTATTTTAATTTTTACTCTACATTATTTTTATAAGTTTGTGATTAAAGTTTTTCTAAGGGTTTAAAGTTATTTTTTAATCATAATGAATCTATATTTATATTATGATAAATTTTTAATTAGACAAAATAGTTAATATTATTAGATGTGTAAAAATGACTTATTCTCTTAATTCAACATTATTACTTACAATACTTCTTGCGATAGGTTTATTTTTTTTTCTAAGAGCTTCAAGTAAGGATAGAACAACAGTAGTCGAGATAACTTCTTCTAAAAAACCCATAGAAGTTTTAAATGTAATGTACGAATGGCTTGATTTAAGAGGCTGGAACCAAACAGGTGGAGATTTTGATCAAAAAATTTTAATATTTAAAGGCCAAGTTGTATCTAGCAAATTATTAGCAATTTTTTTAAGTTTGCTTGGTGGTTTTGGATCTTGTGCTTTAGGGTTAGTAATTATTCAAATTTATCCAAATTTGGCATGGTGGCCTATTCTTTTAGGTTTAATTGGAGGTCCTTTATCAGGAATGGTTTATTTTAAGAAGTCAGCTAGAGAAGAAAAATTTGAATTGAGATTGATAAGTAATGAAGATAATGAAGAAATGACGTTAATTAGGTTAAGGGCTCATAGAGACGAACTAATATCTCTAGAAAATCAATTAAGTGATAGGCTCGAATTAAAAAGTGATGGTTCTTTATTCAAGACACCTATTTAGTGAAATTTTCTTAATAAGTTTCAGAAAATTTAATCAAAAATATTATTTTCTATACAAAATTCTTCTAGATTTTTATCATTTTGCCAGTCTTGAGGTTTTGTGAAAATTGTTGTGAGGTGATCCTCTCTGGAGCCTTTTTTGGCCTTATACCCATATTCCCATCTAGCCAATGGTGGTAACGACATTAATATAGATTCAGTTCTACCATTTGTTTGCAATCCAAAAATTGTTCCTCTGTCCCAAACTAAATTGAATTCAACGTATCTTCCTCGTCTATATAGTTGAAATTCTCTCTCCTTTTTTGTGTAGTTCTGGTTAACTCTTTTTTCAATTATTGGCTGATATGAACTTAAGAATGCTTCACCACAATTTTCTGCTAATGAAAACAAATTATTCCAATTTAAGTTTAATTTTCCAATATTACAAGATTCTTTATAGGCCTTACTTTCTTTATTATTACCTTTATAAAGGTTGCCAGAACCATCTTGATAATCATAAAAGATGCCTCCAATACCTCTAGATTCATTTCTATGTTTTAAAAAGAAATATTCATCACACCATGGCTTAAATACCTTGTGAAGATTTTTATTAACTTTTGCACAGGCATTACCATGTTCTTTATGAAAATTTCTTACGTCAGTCAAATATGGGTAATATGGCGTTAAGTCGGCACCTCCACCAAACCACCAAACTGGTCCTGCTTCAAAATAACGATAATTAAGGTGCACTGTAGGTATAAATGGATTTTTAGGATGTAAGACCATCGAAGTGCCTGTGGCGAACCATTCATGGCCTTTAGCCTCTGGTCTTTGTGAGATTATTGATTGAGGTAGTTCCTTACCATATACTTCTGAGAAATTCACTCCAGCTTGCTCGAAAATAGACCCGTTTTTTAAAACTCTCGATCTTCCCCCTCCACCTTCTTCTCTTATCCAAGATTCTTCAGTAAATTTAGCTTTTCCATCAGTATTCTCAAGACCTGTGCAAATATTATCTTGTAATTTTAGTAAGAGATTCTTCGTTTTCTCTCTTGAATTCTTTGGAGGTTCTTTAGACATTTATTTAACTTGATATTTGAAGAATAAAATTTTTGGTTAATTAGTAGTTTCCCTTTATAATTTCGTTTAAGGGGGAGTAATTTCTTATTATTCGATAGTTCGACATAGTTCTTAATCTTTTAAAGAGTCGACTAACCTATAAAAACATTTAAAAATTTTGATGACTACAGTCGAAGATGCGAATTATTCATTATCAAAGATTCTAGATTCTGGATCAAAAAAAAATCTCATTGAACTTTCTTGGATTAAAAACGTTAGAGTAATTTTACCAAGAATAATCATCACACTCTCATTACCTTCATTTGCGAATTCTCAGAGAGAGCGAATAGTAAAAGAGGTTAGAAATATTCTCCTTAAATTTGAGGATGTTAACGATGTGCAAATAGAAATAGATAATGATGTATCTCAAACAAACTCTACAAGCGAAAATAATGTTCCTGAGTTGCAGAAGATAAAAGGCATAAAACATATTATTGCTATAAGTAGTGGTAAGGGAGGTGTCGGTAAAAGTACAATTGCAGTTAATATCGCATGCTCTTTAGCTAAATTAGGTTTAAAAACTGGTTTATTAGATGCTGATATTTATGGCCCTAATACTCCCTCAATGTTAGGTGTTACCGAAGAAAATCCTAAAGTAACTGATGGTAGCGGTAATGATCAAAGATTAATTCCAATAAATAAATACGGTATCTCATTAGTCTCCATGGGTTTTTTGATAGAAGAGGGACAACCAGTTATATGGAGAGGGCCAATGTTAAATAGCATAATAAAGCAATTTCTTTATCAAGTTGAATGGAATGATCTAGACTTCTTGGTTATTGATTTGCCTCCAGGGACAGGAGATGCTCAAATATCTTTATCTCAATCTGTTCCAATTACTGGTGCAATTGTTGTAACTACACCTCAAAAGGTATCTTTGCAAGATGCAAGAAGAGGTTTAGCAATGTTTAAGCAACTTGGTGTCCCATTATTGGGTGTTGTGGAAAATATGTCTGTATTTATTCCACCTGATATGCCCAATAAAAAATATGAGATTTTTGGTAAAGGTGGTGGAAAAATATT